>NZ_JBEZUT010000158.1:0-19792 GCF_040636595.1 Kitasatospora sp. NPDC036755 | reverse complement strand
ATCCACCTCGCCGCCGTCACTGTCCTACCCACCGGCGCCCGGCCCGCCATGCACCGCGACGCGATGCGGGCCCAGGCCGAGTGCCGAGCCATCGACACCTTCGACCAGGCCGCGCAGGCCTTCTCGGCGGCCGACTGCACCAGGTCCTCGGCCGCGTACTGCTCGCCGGCCAACAGGTACGCCGTGCGTACCAGTCGGGGCCAGACCGCGACGATGAACGCCTGGAACCCGTCGTCCCGATCGCTCTTCGTTTCTCCCATGAGCACCTCCGAGCACCTCCTTCACCCGTCCAGAGCCCGGGGACGGCGCGAAGCGCTTACCGGCGGCCGCGGCGGCTCCAAACCGGTTGGGTACCGGGGGCGGACGCACTACTATCCGCCGGATGATCATTTCTCATGACGTAGCAGGCAGTGGACCCGCCGTGGTGCTGTTGCACTCCTCGGTGTGCGACCGGCGGATGTGGGACGCGCAGTGGCAGCCCCTGATCGACGCCGGACACCGGGTGGTCCGCTGCGACTTCCGCGGCTTCGGCGACACACCGCTCGCGGACGCCCCGTACAGCGACACCGGGGACGTCCTGGCCCTGCTCGACCACCTGGGCATCGAGACCGCCGCCCTGGTCGGCGCCTCCTACGGCGGGCGGATCGCCCTGACGGCGGCCGCGCTGCGCCCCGAGGCGGTCGGCAGGCTGGCCCTGCTCTGCTCCGGCATCCCCGGACACCGGCCCAGCGAGACCCTGCGGGCCTTCGGCGGGCGGGAGGACGAGCTGATCGAGGCCGGGGAGATTGACGCGGCCGTCGAGCTGAACGTCGAGTCCTGGCTCGGCCCGGAGGCCGACGAGGAGACCCGGGCGAACGTCCGCCGGATGCAGCGGCACGCCTTCGACGTCCAGTCGGAGGCGACGGTCGGCCCCGACCGGGAGGACGTCGACCTCGGCCGGATCACCGCCCCCACCCTGGCCGTGTCCGGCGCCCACGACTTCCAGGACTTCCGCGACATCGCGGCCACCCTCCCCACCCTCCTCCCCGACGCCCGCCACCAGGAGCTCCCCTGGGCCGGCCACCTCCCCGGCCTGGAGCGCCCGGCCGAGATCACCGCGCTCCTCCTGGCGTTCCTCGCCGAGGGCACCGCGGCGGCGCGGTAGCGGCACGACGGGCCCCTTCTTCAGTGGGCCCCTTCTTCAGCGGGCCGGTTCGAGGAGGCGGCGCACAGCGGTCGGCGTGTGGCCGAGGTGGTGGCGCAGGGTGCGGGTGAGGTGGGCCTGGTCGGCGTAGCCGAGGTCGGTGGCGAGCGCGGCGAGGCTCGGCTCACCGGCCTCGAGGCGGTCCAGGGCGCGGGCGATGCGGACGTGGTGGCGGTGGTGGGTGAGCGAGACGCCGAGCTCGCGGGGGAAGGCGCGGCTCAGCCGGTACGGGGAGACGCCCAGGTGGTCGGCGAGGGACAGCAGCGTGCGGGAGGCCGGGTGGTCCTCGGCGATCGCCTCGCGGGCCGCCGCGACCAGGGCGCGGTCGCGGACCGCGGACGGACGGGCCGCCGCGGGCGTCGGCCCGGTGGCCGTCCGGCTGACGGCGGCGGCCAGCAGCCCCAACAGCCGCTCCGTGGCGCCGTAGTCGACGTCCCCCGAGCGGGCGGCGGCGAGGAGACGGCGGTGGGCGAGGGCGAGCCGGGGGTCGACGTAGAGCGTCCCGGCGCCCGGCCCGGGGCCCTCGCCGGCGAGGGAGCGCCAGAGCGCGGGCGCCACGTCGACCGAGGTGCACAGATCGCCGCCGCCCGGGTGGGCGAAGCTCTCCTCCTCGTCCGGCGTGCCGAGGTAGCCGAGGTTCGGGTCGAGGTCGGCGGCCACCCCGGCCGCCCGGCGACGGAAGCGGCCGTGCCGGACCAGCACCAGGCGGTAGCCGCGGTGGACCTCGGGCGCGGACCAACGGGTGTGGTCGTTGCGGCAGGAGACCACGCTGATCCGGAAGTCGGGCCGGGTGGCGACGGGTTCGGCGGTGAGCACGGTCGGCAGGGTACGGGCCGGGTCCGACAGCGGGGCGGCGCCGGGTCCGGCAGCGGGGCCGACAGCGGGGCCGGAACCGCGACCGGCAGCGGGGCCGTCACCGGGTCCGGGCGCAAGGATGTTCAAGACCGGCACGGCGGGCCGGAGGCAGGCTGGGCACCGCGATCGCGACAGCCGCCGCAACGGCGGCGGCGATCGCGACGAGTACCACGCATTCACCCGCGACCGCAGGAGCCCGCACCATGTCCGTGCTGAACCAGCCCGCCACGATCGTCCTCGACTGCGCCGACCCGGTCGCGCTCGCCGCCTTCTACCAGAAGGCCACCGGGTGGGAACTCTCCCACAGCGACCAGGACTTCGCCTCCCTCTCCCCGGCCGGGTCCGCGCCCGGGCTGGCCTTCGTCCGGGTGGAGTCCCACCGCGCGCCGGGCTGGCCGGAGGGTGGAGCACGGATGCACCTCGACTTCACCGTCGCCGATCTGTCCGGCGCCGTCGAGGAGTTGCTCGCGCTCGGGGCCACCCGGCCCGACGTCCAGCCGGGCGAGGGGCAGTGGGTCGTCCTGCTCGACCCGCAGGGTCACCCGTTCTGCCTGGCGCCCGCCACCGCCGGCGACTGACCGTCCGGACCGAGGCGGGCGCGGAGCGTGCGGAGCCGTGCCGCACGCTCCTCGCCTGTCTCGGTGCTCGCGAACCGGGCGTCGCACCAAGGGGGTTCGATCTGCGCACGTGGCGGCGGGACGGCCGGAGCCGCCGGAGCCGCCGGAGTCTCCGGCGCTCCGCCGATCTCTCCGAGCCGTTGCGGTGGCAACGGCCGAAAGCCGGGACTCGAACGCGTGTCGGGAGCCATGATGGCGGGGTGCACTTCACCTCGGAATCCAGCGCGGACGGCGTGACACGGCGCCACTTCACCCTCGACGGCGTACCGGGAGTGCTCTGGCGGCCGGACGGACCGCCCCTCGGCGGGCGTCCGCTGGTGTTGCTGGGGCACGGCGGCGGCGGGCACAAGCTGGGGCCGGGGGTGGTGGACCGGGCCGACCGCTGCGTGCGGCGGCACGGTTTCGCGGCGGTGGCGCTGGACGCGCCGGGGCACGGCGAGCGGGCGCGCAGCGCGCAGGACGAGCGGTTCGCCACCGAGATCGGGGAGTTGCTCGCGGCGGGGCGGCCGATCAGCGCGTGGGTGGCGCGGCACACGGCGGCCCTCGCGGAGCGGGCGGTGCCGGAGTGGGTGGCGGTGCTGGACGCGCTGGAGGCGGCTGAGGCGGATGGAGGACGGGTGGGGGGACTCGGGCCGGTGGGGTTCTGGGGCCTGTCGCTGGGGAGCGTGATCGGCATCCCGCTGGCGGCGGCCGAACCGCGCATCGCCGCCGCGGTGTTCGGACTGACGGGGCACGCCTCGCAGACGGAGGCGGCGGCACGGGTCGGTGTGCCGGTGGAGTTCCTGCTCCAGTGGGACGACGAGCTGGTCCCGCGCGAGGGGGCACTGGCGCTGTTCGGTGCGCTGGGTTCGTCCGAGAAGACGCTGCACGCCAACCCCGGCGGCCATGTGGACGTGCCGGAGCTCGAACTGGAGTCGTCCGAGAGGTTCCTGGCCCGGCATCTGCTCCGGGCGGAGTGAGCGCGGGCCCCGTGGGGTGCGCACCGCCGCCGAGGTCCACGGCCCCGGCGGCGCCGATGCCGGCCGATGCCAACCGTCAGTAAAACTTCGCAAAGGATTTCTCCCTGCAACGAACCTGACGGGCAATGGCTTCAACAGATTGTTGCAGCTCAGCGGCCTGGTGGTCACCCTTCGTGGATTTGGCGTAACAGCTCGTGCCCCCTGGACTTCGCAAACCGTAGGAGTACGGTTCCGGAGGAATCGCCGGGGCCGACATCCAGGCAGGCCGGCCGTACCGGAAATTGGTGCGCAGCATGGGTTGGCAACAGGGTGGGGACGGCGCCTCGGTGGCGACCCGTCCGATATCCGGCAGGGTGGTCGCGGAGGTCCTGCGCGGCGTCGCGCAGGTCGATTTCATGCCGTCCGTCGTCTGCGGACTCTTCTTCGTGGCCGCACTGTTCGCGGCCGGCTGGCAGTACGGCCTCTACGCGCTGCTCGGCAGCGCCGTCTCCACCGCCGTCGCGTACGGGCTCGGGCTCGACCGGGAGGCCGTCGGGGCGGGGCTGCACGGGTACAACGGGTGTCTGGTGGCGCTCGGTTGCGCCGTCTTCCTCGGCCCCGGGCACCCGGCGACGGCCGCGATGGCGGTCCTCGGGTCCGCCGTCGCCGTGGTGGTCACGGCGGGGCTCGGGGCACTGCTCGCCACCTGGCGGCTGCCCGCGCTGACCGCGCCGTTCTGCCTGGTCACGACCGCCGTCACGGCGGCCGCCCCCGGCTTCCGGAGGCTGTGGAACGGTGCCGGCGCGCCCGCCGCCCTGCCCGTCCCGGCCGACGGGCCGACCGGGCTGAGCTGGGACCAGCTCTGGCACGGCTTCTTCGCGAACATCGGTCAGATCTTCTTCATGCCGCGGTGGTACGTCGGCCTGCTGTTCCTGGCCGGCCTGTTCGCGGCGAGCCGCCTCGCGGGCCTGATGGCCTGCGCGGGAAGCGCCACCGGGCTGCTCACGGCCTGGGTGTTCGGCGCTCCCGGTGAGGCGGTCGGGCAGGGGCTGCTCGGGTACAGCGGCGTGCTGGTCGCCCTCGCGCTGTGCGGGGTGTTCCTGGCACCCGACGGCTGGAGCGCGGCCTACGCCCTGGTCGGCGCGGCCGGCGCGACACTCCTGACCCCGGCGCTCGGCGCGGTCTCCGCGCCCTTCGGCGGGCACGCCTTCACCTGGCCGTTCGTGTTGACCACGATGCTGTTCCTGGCGGCGGTGCCGGCCGTTCCGCGCCTGCGCCGCACCTGATTCCACAGCCGGCCTCCCCGTATTTCCCGCCTGTCGAGGACTTCGCGATACGCCGAGGACTTCGCGATACGCCGGGGAGTTCGAGGACGCCGGGAACCCGAGGAGTTCGAGAAGTCCGAGGAGTTCCGGTGGCCGGAGGATTTCGGCGCCGGTGGACCGGCGGCTTCGAACGACGCTTTCCGTATGTCATCGGATTCTGGGAAAGGAAGAGTGATACCCGTGAATCTCTCGCCGCGTGAGATCGACAAGCTGTACATCTACGTCGTCGCCGATCTGGCTCGCAAACGCCGCGACCGCGGCGTCAAACTGAACTACAGCGAGGCCTGCGCGCTGATCAGCGAGGCGATCATGGAAGGCGCCCGGGACGGCCGCACCGTCGCCGAGTGCATGGAGATCGGCAAGCAGGTCGTCGGCAACGAGGACGTCATGCCGGGCGTGCGCGAGATGCTCCCGCTGCTCCAGGTGGAGGCGGCCTTCATGGACGGGACCAAGCTGGTCTCCTGCCACGACCCGGTGGGTGCCTGAGCGATGACCCGGCCCCAGAACGCCACCGTGGTGCTGGCCGGCGGGCACGAGAGCGACGGCGGACGGGACCTCGCGGCGCTGGTCGCGACCGGGCCCGCCGTGCACGCCGCCGTCCCCGCGGGCCGTCCGCTCACCGAGGCCGTACGGTCGGCGCTCGGCGAGGCGGGCGACGGGCCGGTCTGCGTCGTCCCGATGACGCTCGGCCGCGACCCCCGGCTGGTCGCCGACACCGCCCGGGCCCTGCGCTGGCTGGCCGCCGACGAGGCCCGCGGACGACTCGCCCTGACCGCCCCCTTCGGCGCCGCCGACCACCTGATCGGCTGGCTGCGCGCCGCCGCCGGCACCGCCCCCGACGGCGCGGTGCTGGTCACCGCCCCGGCGGCGGGCCCGTTCGAGGACGCCGAACTGTTCCGGATCGCCCGCCTCGCCCGCCAGTACGGCCGCCACCGCTGGTTCGAGGTCGCCTTCGACGGCGGCGACCCCGATCCGGCCGAGGGGGCGGAACGCTGCCGCCTGCTCGGCGCCCCCGAGGTGACGGCGGTTGCGGCCTCCTTCGGACCGGCCCTGCGCGCCGCCCTGCCCGGCGTCCGGGACGGCGGCCCGCTGCTGCGGCCGTCCGCCGTCGCCGGGGTGATCGCGGCCCGGACGGCGGCGGCGCTGCACCTGCTCGGGCACGGGGAGGACGGCATCCTGGCGGGCCTCGACGCCGAGCACGGGCACGGCTACGCGCACAGCCACGGGCCGGGCGAGCCGCACAGTCACGGGGCGGGTGAGCAGCACAGTCACGGGGCGGGTGAGCCGTACGGCCACGGGGCCGGTGAGCCGCACGGCCGGCACCACCATCAGCCCTCGGGACACCACCGGCACCACAGCCACACCCACGAACCCGCACCCCCACTCACACCCGCACCCCCACTCACACCCGCACCCCCACCCGCGAGTGCGCACACACCCCCCACGGACCCGGCAGAGAGGAAGGCCAGCCATGTCCGGTAGCGCCGCATACCTGTACGGCGACGACCCGGTGGAGATCAACGCCGGCCGCGCCAAAGCCACCGTCACGGTCAGCAACACCGGCGACCGGGCGATCCAGGTCGGATCCCACTACCACTTCTTCGAGGCCAACCGCGCCCTCGACTTCGACCGCAACGCGGCCTTCGGCAAGCACCTGGACATCCCGGCCGGCACCGCCGTCCGGTTCGAGCCGGGCGACACCAAGGACGTCACGCTCGCCGAGTTCGGCGGCCACCGCCGCCTGGTCGGCTTCGCCAACCTCGTGGACGGCGGCGTCACCGCCCCCGACACCCGGGCCCGGGCCCTCGACCGGGCCATCGCCCGCGGCTTCAAGGGCACCGACCTCGACCACAAGGACGACCGCCCGCGGGACTTCCACACGGAGGCCCACCAGGACCACCAGGACCACGGGGCCCGCCGGGCCCGTCAGGAAGGCGACCGCTGATGGCCATCCTCTCCCGCAAGCAGTACACCGACCTCTTCGGCCCCACCGTCGGCGACCGCTTCCACCTCGCCGACACCAACCTCGTGGTCGAGGTCGAACACGACTTCAACCAGGGCCACTACGGTGACGAGGCCGTCTACGGCGGCGGCAAGGGCATCCGCGACGGGATGGCCCAGGACCCGGCCGCGACCTCCGTCCAGGGCGCGCTCGACCTGGTCATCACCAACGTGGTCGTGATGGACGCGGTGCTCGGCGTCGTCAAGGGCGACATCGGCGTCAAGGACGGCTTCATCGTCGCGGTCGGCAAGGCCGGCAACCCGCACACCCAGAGCGGCGTGCACCCGCGGCTGGTCATCGGCCCCGGCACCGAGGTGATCTCCGGTGAGCACCTGATCGCCACCGCCGGCGGCATCGACACCCACATCCACTTCATCGCCCCGCAGCAGGTGCAGGAGGCGCTGAGCAACGGCATCACCACCCTGATCGGCGGCGGCACCGGCCCCTCCGACGGGACCAACGGCACCACCTGCACCCCCGGCCCGTGGAACATCCACCGGATGTACCAGGCCGTCGAGGACCTGCCGGTGAACGTCGGGCTGCTGGGGAAGGGCAACGGCTCGCTGCCCGGCGCGCTGCGCGAACAGGTCGAGGCCGGGGTGTGCGGCCTCAAGGTGCACGAGGACTGGGGCAGCACCCCGGCGGCGATCGACAGCGCGCTGAGCGTCGCCGACGAGTACGACGTCCAGGTCGCCATCCACACCGACACCCTCAACGAGTCCGGCTACTTCGAGGACACCCTGTCCGCGATCGACGGCCGCACCATCCACACCTTCCACACCGAGGGCGCGGGCGGCGGCCACGCCCCCGACATCATGCGGATCGCCGGCGAGCCCAACGTGCTGCCGTCCTCCACCAACCCCACGCTGCCCTATACCGTCAACTCGGTCGACGAACTGCTGGACATGGTGATGGTCTGCCACCACCTCAGCCACGACATCCCCGAGGACGTCTCCTTCGCCGACTCCCGGGTCCGCGCCGAGACCATCGCCGCCGAGACCGTGCTGCACGACGAGGGCGTCATCTCGATCTTCTCCTCCGACTCGCAGGCGATGGGCCGGATCGGCGAGTCCTTCACCCGGGCCTTCCAGACCGCCCACCACTGCAAGGACCAGCGCGGCAAGCTGGCCGGCGACAGCGAGCGCAACGACAACTTCCGCGTCCTGCGCTACCTCGCCAAGCTCACCGTCAACCCCGCCGTCGCCTCCGGCACCGCCGACCACATCGGCTCGCTGGAGCCGGGCAAGCTCGCCGACATCGTGCTCTGGCCGATCAACTCCTTCGCCGCCAAGCCGAAGATGGTCATCAAGGGCGGCGTGATCAACTGGGCGCTGATGGGCGACCCGAACGCCTCCCTGCCCACCCCGCAACCGGTGTACTACCGCCCGATGTTCGGCCAGTACGGCCGGGCCAGGCAGGCCACCCGGGTGTCCTTCATGTCGCAGGCGGCGGTGGACCTCGGGGTGCCGGCCAGACTCGGCCTGGAGAGCCGGGTGCTGCCGGTGCGGCGGTGCCGCACGGTCGGCAAGCAGCACATGGTGCGCAACGACGCGCTGCCGAAGATCGCGGTGGACCCGGAGACGTACAAGGTCACCCTGGACGGCGAGCCCGCCACCATCGAGCCGGCCCGCGAACTGCCGCTCAACCACCTGTTCTACCTCGCGTGACCGGCACCGACACCGGCACCAGTACCGGCACCGGAACGGGCACCGGAAATGGAACGGGCACTGGAACGGGCACTGGCACCGAACCCGGTTCGGCGGGCGAGGGCTCGGACACCCGGGGAGGTCTGGACGGTCTGGACGGCCTGCTGGTCTGCCTCCAGTTGACCGACTCGGCCTTCCCCAGCGGCTTCTACACCCTCTCGCACGGCCTGGAAGGCTACGCCCAGGCCAGGGCCGTCACCCCGGACACCCTGCCCGCGCTGCTCGCCGACCTGCTGCGGCACGGCGTCGGTCCGTCCGACGCCACGGCCCTGGTCCTCGCCCACCGGGCGGCCACCGCGGGCGACTGGGACCAGCTCGCCGAGACCGACCAGCGGCTGCACGCCACCAGGCTCAACCGTGAGCTGCGCCTGGCATCCACCCGGACCGGCCGCCAACTCCTGGACATCGCCCGGGAGTCGGTGGGCGGCGAGGCGCTGGAGCGGTACGCCGGACTGGTCGCGGAGAAGCGCGCCCCCGGCTGCCAGGCCGTGGCGGCCGGGGTGGCCTACGCCTCGGCCGGCGTCCCGGTCGAACAAGCCGTCACCAGCGACCTGTTCGCGTTCTGCGCCAGCTTCGTCGGGGCGGCGCTGCGGCTTCGGCTGACCGACCACCGCAAGGCGCAGGTCGTACTGCGGGCGGCCTCCCCGGTCATCCGGGAGGTCGTGTCCGCCGCCCTGGTGCGGGAACCGGCGGACCTCGGCGGCTGCGTGCCGGTCGCGGACGCCATGTCCGGGCGGCACGAACGGGCCGAGGCCCGGCTGTTCATGAGCTGAACCCCGACACACGTACAACGAACGACCAGAGGAGGAGAGTTGACCGAGAACGTGCTCCGCGTGGGCATCGGCGGCCCGGTGGGATCCGGAAAGACGGCGCTGATCGAGGCGCTCGTCCCGGTACTGATCGCCCGCGGCCACCGCCCGGCGGTCATCACCAACGACATCTACACCCAGGAGGACGCCCAGCACGTGCGGCGCACCCTGGCCGGGATGCTGGACCCCGAACGCGTGGTCGGCGTCGAGACCGGCGCCTGCCCGCACACCGCCGTCCGGGACGACCCGACGATGAACCTCGCGGCCGGCGCCGAGATGCTGGAGCGCTTCCCGGACGTCGACACCCTGCTGTTCGAGTCCGGCGGCGACAACCTCACGCTGACCTTCAGTCCGGTCCTGGTGGACCTCTTCCTCTTCGTCCTCGACACCGCCGAGGGCGAGAAGATGCCCCGCAAGCGCGGCCCGGGCATCACCGAATCGGACCTGCTGGTCATCAACAAGATCGACATCGCCCAGTACGTCCGCGCCGACCTCGGGGTGATGGAGTTCGACGCCCACCGGGTGCGCGAGGGCGGTCCGGTGGTCCTCACCAACTGTCTGACGGGGGAGGGGCTGGAGGAGATCGCGGCCTTCCTGGAGACCTTCCGCAAGGTCGCGGCGTGACGGCTTCCGCCGCTGCGGCGGCCTCGGCCGAGGAGGCTCCGCCGGCCGGAGCGGTGCCCCGGCTCGACCCCCGGCACTACGAGCCGGCCCGCGTCCCGTACGAGGTCCGCCGCCATGCCGGGACGCCCGACACCCTCGGCGTCGGGCGCCCCGGCAAGGTCGGGCTGCTGGAGCTGGCCTTCGAGCGGATCGGCGCGCGCACCGAACTCACCGGTCACTACCAGAAGTCACCACTGCAGATCATGCGCCCGCTGTACTTCGACCCGGCCCGCCCCGACCTCGCCGTCACCTTCCTGATGTCCACCGGCGGCGGCATCCTCCAGGCCGACCGGCTCCGCACCGACCTGCACTGCGGGGCCGACACGGCGGTCCACCTGACCACCCAGGCGGCCACCAAGGTCTACCGGATGGAGCACGACTACGCGACCCAACTGGTCGACCTGACAGCCGGCCCGCGCGCCTACGTCGAGTACCTGCCCGAACCGGTCATCCCGTTCGTCGACTCCCGCTTCTACCAGCGGACCGTCCTCACCGTCGACCCCGACGCCACCGTGCTGGCCGGCGAGACCGTGCTCGCCGGCCGCCTCGCCCGGGGCGAGCGCAACGCCTACCGGGTGTTCGCCTCCGACCTCGAAGTCCGGCGCCCGGACGGTGGGCTGGTGGCACTGGACACCGTGCGGCTGGAACCCGCGCGGGCCGGGAACGGCGGGAACGGCGGGAACGGTGGGGTCACCGGGCCCGCGGTGCTGGCCGGACACGACGTGATGTCCAGCCTGTACGTCCTCAGCCCGCTCGCCCCGGCCGGCCGGATCGCGGACGTCCTGCACGAGGCGGTGGCCGGCCGTGGCCAGGGGCACGGCGACCTGCTGTACGGGGTCAGCGTGCTGCCCCAGGACAGCGGCGCCTGGCTGCGGCTGCTCGGCTCCGACACCCGGACCTGCGCGGCCGCCCTGCGCGCGGCCTGGGACGCGGTGCGACGGCTGCTGATCGGAGTGCCGGCGCCGGAGCTGCGGAAGACGTAGCAGCGGGGCCCGGGGACCGCTCGTGATCTTCTTCCGGATCCGGTACAACCGCGGGGCGGGATGCGGAGTCCTGTACGGCGTGAACGAGGATGCGAGACGGGATTGCGCGCCGGACGAGGCGCACGGGGTCGGGTCCGGCGACGTGCCCGAGGCAGCGCCGGGCCAGCGCGGGTCGGACGACGCGGCGAAGGCGGTGCCGGACGACGGAGCGCGGGCCGTACCGGAGGCCGTACCGGAGGCCGTACCGGAGGCCGTAGCGGACAGTGCGCCGACCGGGCCGACGACGCCGCCCCCACCCGCCCGGCGCTGGATCGACCAGCGGATCAACCGCCGGAAACTGCTGACGGGGGTCGCGGGCCTGGTTGCCGTCGCAGCGGCGGCAGGCGTCAACGAGTGGGTCCGCCGGAGCAACTCCCACGGCCCCCGGATCTGGCACACCACCGCCGCGAGCGGACGGCTGGAGCTGACCACCGGCCGGCAACCCGCCCTCTACGTCTCGGGGTTCGACGGCACCGTGCGCGCCCTCGACCCGCGCACCGGCGAGGTCCGCTGGAGCCACACCGTCAGCACGCCCCACGACGCCGAAGCACAGGGCGGCTGGCCGCTGGCCGCCGGGGACGGGGTGGTCTGCGTGGCCACCGACACCCATCTGCGGGTCCTGGACGCGCAGTCGGGGGAGCAGCGCTGGGAAGCCGCCGCACCCTACTGGTCCGAGGCCGCGGGCAAGCAGCGCCCGGCCGTCGGCGGCGGCAGCGTGTTCGCCGCCCACGGGAGCGCCGTCCGCTGCTACGAGCTGACCACCGGCGACCCGCGCTGGACGGGCCCCGTGCTCCACGCGGCCTCCCTGGCCCTCGACGGCGACACCGTCTACGCGGCCGGCGCGTCGGCCGGGGTCGTCGCCCTGGACGCCCGCACCGGCGGGCAGCTGTGGGAACGCAAGGTCGTCGCCAACAGCCCGCTCACCGCCCACCGGGGCGCACTCCTCGTCACGTCCGAGTCGATGGGCGGCACGATCGTCGCCGCGCTGGACGGGACGACCGGTGACAGGCTCTGGGAATCCTTCCAGCACGGGGACCCAGGCCGGCCGGCCGCCCTCGGCCGGACGGTCTACATGGGCAACGGCGACCGGCTGTACGGCCTGGACACCGAGACCGGCGACTGGGTCTGGAAGGCCAACGCCTTCACCGGCCGGGCGGCAGAGGCCCCCGCCGTGGTCGCCACCGACGGCGGCGTCTACGCCGCGACGGCAGAGGGCCGGCTCTGGGCGTTCGACCCCTCGACGGGCGCGATGCGCTGGCAGGACGACTCGCAGCGAGCCGGCCGGGTCTCCCTGGCCGCCGCGGGAGGGACGGTCTACCACAGCAGCCCGGGCGGCGTCGTCGCCCTGGGAACGCAACCCGCACCCCCGGCCGCCTGACCGGCCTCAGGGCCCGGCGGTGAAGTGCGCGACGGCCCCGAGCCCGTCCCCGGCGGCCTGACGGACCTCGGGATCCGGGCCGGCGAGGGCCGCTCGGAGGATCGCCGTGGTCTCCGGACGGTCGGGCCACTGCCAGGCCAGCATGGTCAGCGCCTGGGCACGCACCTGCGGACTGGGGTCGTCGACGGCTTGGGCGTGGACGATGTCTTCGGCTGAGTCGAAGGCGGCCACCGCGTAGCAGCTGAGCGCGATGCCACGGACCCTGGGGTCCGGATCTCCGGTGACTCGCTCCAGGAACAGCCGAGCTGTCTCGCCGAGTGGGTCCAGGCACCTGGCCAGAGCCTTCAGCGCCGCTTCCCGTTCGTAGGCGACCTCGGATTCGACCGCTGCCTTGCCGAGCAGTGCGACGACCGCCGCTGTGTCGTGCGCTGTCGCGCCGATGCCTTCGAAAGCGCTGGTGCGGACCAGGCTGTCGGCGCTGTCGACGGCGAGGTTCCACAGGAGGGACTGGACCTCGGAGCGCCCGGGCCAGAAACGCCCGAGAGTCGTGAGCACCATGCTGCGGATCGCGAGGTCGGGGTCGTTGGCCGCGAGATCGAGGAACAGCGACAGAACCTTGTCATTCGTGGACCATCTTTTCGCGAGGCCCTGGATCGCGACGCCGCGGACAGCCAGGTCGTGGTCGTGGGCGGCGAGCTCCAGTAGTCGGGTCGGGCCGTCGGAGGCTCCGGGCCAGTTCTTCGTGATGACATCGGTGAGACGGTTGTACGAGGTCGGCGGAGTCTCATCCCCCGTGCGGGACTGGAGCAGTGCCCGGACGTCCTGGTGATCGGGCCAGAACGAGTCGAGGAGTCGTGCCGCGTAGGAGCGGATCTGTTCGCGGGGGTCCGCGGTGGCGCGTTCGAGGAGGAGTGCCAGAACGTCGGGGTGCTTCGGCCAGTTCTCGGTGAGGAGCAGCAGCGTGGTGATTCGCGAGGTGTCGGCTCCCTCGACGGCGTTCCGGAGCGCGAGCGGGAGGACGGCAGGATGCTCGGGCCATCGCGACGCCAGTTCGTTCAGAGCGGTGGAGCGGGAGTCCGCGTCGGCTCCGTGTGTCGCGAGTTCGAGCAGGGAGGCCGCGCTGTCGGAATGAGTGCTCCAACGACCTGCCAGAGCCCGGATGGCGGAGGAACGCACCCGGGGATGGCCGAAGGTCGCCAGGGTGAGGGAGGTGCCGAACGTGGAATGGAGTGCGACGGCAACCCTTGCCGCCACCGCGCCCAACTCGGCGAACTGCCCGTGGACGTGGAACCATCGGAGGAATCGTTCGCGCCCGCTCCAGACAGGTGTCGCGCTCAGCGCCGTCAGCGCGGTCGTCAGCGAACGCATGCGGCCGATGGCGACGTGCGACGCTGCCGTGTGGATCACGGCGTCGACCGCCCGGTCGCTCTGTGCTTTCAGCAACCCGATCTTCCGCACCTCAGCGAGCGCCTGGAAGGCCAGGACCAGTGAGCCCTCGTCCCGCCGGTCCAGCAGGTGGTCCACCACCTTCCCGGCGTCCGCCTCGCTCAACTGGTTGACCACCAGCAGCAGCACCTCGTGCCACGCCGGGTCGTCCGCCCGCCGGGCGAAGACCTCCTGGATCAGCTCCTCCGGCGTCCACTCCCTCCCGACCGTGTAGCGCTGGAAGATGTCCGCCGCCGCGAGGTACTCGAGGAACGCCCGGTGGACGAAGCCGTACACCTCGCTGCCGTACCGGGCGAGGATGAAGTTGCGTTCCCGGAGCTGGTTCCGGAGCGTGCGGGCGGCGGCGAGGCACTGGTGGGGGAGGTAGCCGAACTGGGTGAAGTAGTCGCGGAAGACGGCCTCCAGCTCCTCCGCGTGGATGTGGTTGCCCGCGATGCCGCCGGTGCCCTCCTGCATGCGGCGGGCCAACAGTCTGAGCAGTTCCAGGCGTTCGCGGTCGTCCAACAGATCGAGGACTTCGGCGGCGCCGGGCGTGAGCGGGACGTTCAGGTGTTTGGTGTCGCGGTCCCAGTGGGCGACGAGGACGCGTACCGCGTGCTCGTAGACGCCCTGGCGGTCGCGGGGCAGGGCCTGGCGGCGGCCGATGATGGCGAGGATGGTCAACAGCAGGGGGTTGCCGGCCAGTTCCCGGATGGGGCGGGAGGCTTCGACGGCGGTGGTGATGCGCTCGACGAGTCGGCCGGTGAGTTCGGCGTCGGTGGGGCAGGCGATGGCGTACCAGCGGCGGGCGAAGTCGGCGATCCGGTCCGGGTCGAGGTCCTGGAGCATGACGTGGGTGAATCCGGCGCCGCTGAGCGGGCCGCGCTGGTAGCCGATGACGCGCGAGGTCACGACCACGCGTGCCCGGTCGTAGCGGGCGGCGAAGGCGGCGATGCGTTCGGCGGTGGCGGCCCGCACACCGGGGTCGAAGAGTTCGTCCAGGCCGTCGAAGACGACCACGGCCTCGCCCCGGGAGAGGAGTTGGCGCAGTTCGGGCCCGGGGAGGGACATTCCGGCGACGGCTTGGCGGTGGTCGAGGAAGTCCTCGAACGTCCGCTCGCGCCACTGCCCCTCGGCGTACTGGCGCAGTTCGACCACCAGTGGCACCAGCCCGTCCAGTGCGGCGAGCGGGCCGTCGGCGTCCTGGACGAGGGTGAGCGCGATGTACCGGGCGAGGGTGGACTTCCCCGCTCCCGGGTCGCCGAGCAGGACCACCCGCGCCCCGCGCGGCCCGGCGAGGACGGAGAGCACGTCCTCCGTCGGCCGGTTGAGGTATTCGGTGCGCAGCCGTTCGAGAGCGGACTGTCCGAGGTCTCCGGGTAGTGAATGCTCGGTGAACTCGCCGCTGGCGAGGAGTCGTTGGACGAGTTCGCGCGGCAGTTCCACCGGTGGCGGGTCCTCCCGGACCTGCGGGGTGACGAACACTTCCCGAAGTTCGACCGCCGGGTGCTCGCCCTGCTCGGAGAGCGGGGTGAGCACCTCCAGGTCGAGCCGGCCGTAGGTCTCCCGGACCCGCCGGGCGTACGCGGCGCGGGCGTCGGCCATGGACTCGGCGGTGACGGTCGGCCCGACCGTCTTGGTCAGATTGACCGTGCGGGCCTGGATGACATCGCCGTTGACCGTGCCGGAGATGTCGTTGACCGTCGAAGTCTCTGGATCGCTCCCCACCCGGCCTAGGCTAGCCGTTCCACGAACTCCCGCTGCTCCGGCGTTTCGACGGCGTGCCGGTCGTAGTGCTCCCGCACGTACGCCACCGCTTCCGCCGCCGGGACGCCGTCCAGGACGGCGATGCGGGCGAGGCTGGTGCCCGTGCGGCCCCAGCCGCCGGCGCAGGCGAGTTCGACGCGTTCGGTGGCGGAGCGTTCCCAGGCCTCGCGGAAGGCGTCGGCGGCGTCCTCGGGGTCGGCGGGGAGGCCGAAGTCGGGCCAGCGGACCCAGCGGTGCGGCCAGTCGGTGCGGGGCGGCCGGTCGTCGTACAGGTAGAGGGCGAAGGTCGGCAGGGTGCCGGGCGGCAGGGGGCGGCTGAGGCCTCGGCCGCGCAGGAGGCGGCCGGAGGGCAGGCGCAGGATGCCGGGGGCGTTCGGGTCCCAGGTGGTGGGGTCGGTCATGTCGGCCTTCCTCGGGAGGGGTTCGGGGTCAGGATGCCGCGTGGAGTCCGACGGGTCCGCGCGGCAGACCGGCCCGGTGGGCGAGGGCGGCGGCTTCGCCGCGGGAGGAGACGTCGAGTTTGGCGAGGATGTTGGCGACGTGGAACTTCACCGTCGACTCGCTGATGTGCAGTGCCGCCGCGATGTCCCGATTGCGGCGGCCGCGGGCCAGCTGGTCGAGGACTTCCAGTTCGCGCGGCTGGAGGCCGTCGAGGGGGTCGGTGGCGAGGGCGGGTTCGGGCAGGGCGAGCGGGAGGTCGACGGTCACCGTGGTGCCCCAGCCGGGGACGGCCTCGACCCCGTGCCGCCCGCCGAGGGTGGTGATGCGGTCGACGGTGCGGTGGACGGTGAGGGCTTCGGCGGTGAGCAGGCCGAGGCCGTCGCCGCGGACCACGGCGCGCAGCCGTCCGTCGGCGGTGAACTGCCAGCTGACGTGCAGCCGGGTGGGCTTCTCCTGCTCCAGCATCAGCAGCACGGCGACCCGGACGGCGTCGCGGGCGGTGTGCGCGGCGTCGGCGGGGACGGAGCGGTCGGCCTCGGCGGGGGGTGCGACGTCGAGGTGGACCCGGGTGTGCCGCAGCAGCGGGCGCAGGTCGCGTACCAGCCGGGCGAAGGCGGCGTCGGCGGGCTGTTCGCTGAGGGTGCGGTCCAGTTCGGCGCCCTGGCGCAGGTCGAGGAGGGCGGTGACGGCCAGCTCGGTGGCGTTGCGCCGGGCCGTGGCGTCGTCGAGGTCGGCGGAGCGCAGTGGCGCGAGGATCGCGGTGAGGGCGGCGCTGTGGGTGCCGGTGAACTCGGCGATGGCGCGGGCACGGGCGTTGGCGGAGGTGCGGGAGGTGGCGGCCTGGGTGGGTGCGGCGTCGGTGGCGCGGTGGTCGGAGTGGGCGACCATCAGGTCCCACAGTTGTTGCAGGACGGCGAGTGCTCCGGCCGGGACCGGCGTGGCGCTGGTCCGGACGAGTGCCAGGACGGCGCCGCTGCCACTGTTCGGGGTGGCGGTCACGACCACCACCGGCCGGGCCTGACCGGCGAGTTCGGCCTCGCCCTGCCAGGGGTGGCCGGCCGGGGCGGTTCCGGCGGCGCGTTCGGCCAGTCGGGAGAGGTCGAGCGAGCCGATGGCCGCGATCAGTTCGGGCGGGCCGTAGCCGTGTACGGGGCTGAACGTGCAGACGCCGCTGAGCTGGGCGAGTGCGGTGTGCGGGACGAGGGTGGCGAGTACGGCGGACAGCCGGCGTAGGAGGTCCGGTCGGGGCGTGCGCAGCACTTCGAGCGCCTGGGCCAGCGCGTCCTCGGGGCGCCCCCAGTGCTGCCGCCAGGTCTCGTCGTCGCCGGCGGTCCCAGCGGTCCCAGCGGTCCCAGCGGTCCCGGCGGTCCCGGCGGTACTGATGGTGCCGATGGTGCCGTCCACGCCGCTCATGTCCCCCATGCCCCTGCTCTCCCCTGTGCGCCCCGCGCCGCCCGCGCTGTCGCGCTGTCGCGATGCCGCTGCCGTCCAGCCTAGTTCGGGAGCCGCCGTTCCCGCCTGGCCGTTCGGACAGGTCGAACCGGCCGAAGGGCCAGCCGGAGAGTGGCCGTCCCGGCCACAGGATGGAGGACGTCGGAGGAACCCAACTTCCCGTAACCGGAGGACTTTCCATGACCAAGGCGATCGCCTTCCCCGAGTTCGGCGGCGCGGACGTGCTGCGCCCGATCGACATCGAACTGCCCGCTCCCGGCCCCGGTCAGGTGCGGGTCGCGGTCCGCGCGGTGGGTGTCAACCCGCTGGACCGCAAGCTGCGCACCGGCGAGCTGGCCGGGCTCTTCCCGGTCGTCTTCCCCCACGTCGCGGGTTTCGAGGTGTCCGGTGTGGTCGAGGCCGTCGGCGCGGAGGTGCGCGGCTTCGCACCCGGCGACGAGGTGTTCGGCGCGCTGATGGGCGGCGGCTACGCCGAGCACGCGCTGGTGGACGCCGCGACCCTGGCACACAAGCCGGCCGGCCTGGGCTGGGCGGAGGCCGCCGCGATCCCGGTGGCGGCCGAGACGGCCGAGCGCGCCCTCGCCGTCCTCGACGTGCGTCCCGGCCAGACCCTGCTGGTGCACGGCGCGGCCGGCGGGGTGGGCACCGTGCTGCTCCAGTTCGCCCGGGCGCGCGGGATCACCGTGGTCGGCACGGCGAGCGAGTCGAACCACGACCACCTGCGCGAGCTCGGCGCGATCCCGGTGACGTACGGGGAGGGCCTGGCCGAGCGGGTGCGGGCCGCCGCCCCGGGCGGGGTGGACCGGGCGCTGGACGCGGCCGGGCGGGGCGGGGTGCTGCCGCTGTCGATCGAGCTGACGGGCAGTGCGGACCGGGTGCTGACGATCGCCGACGTTCCGGGGGCGCAGGAGCACGGCGTCCGCTTCACCGGTGGCGTGGAGGGCGTCGAGCCGTTCTACGGCCGCGCCTTCGCGGCCGCGATCGCCCTGCACGAGGCGGGCACCCTGCGGTTGCCGCTGCACCGGGTGCTCCCGCTGGCGGAGGCGGCCGAGGCGCAGCGGATCAGTGAGGCCGGGCACCTGCGCGGCAAGATCGTGCTGACGGTGTGACCCGCGGCCTGACGGTCCGATGTCCCGCCCGCTGTCCGGTCTGACGTTCCGGCAGCCGTCCACCGCCCGTCCTGTCCGTGTCTGCCCGTTTTACCTCCGTTTTGCATCGGGCTCGCCATTTTCGTACGGTTTCATCCGTTCGGAGTAATTCGGCAGGCGGGCGCGCCGTGAATACGGCGGTGGGCCGTTCGGCCGACATGCGGTCCCTCGAACGGTCGACCAGGGTTGGCCGGGCGTGGGCGGCACCGGACCGCCTGCCCTGACGGTCAGGAGGACCAGGCGTATGGGCGGAACGGACAGGCGGGCGGTGGTCGGCGAGTTCCTCGGGACCCTGCTGCTGGTGCTGCTGGCGGTGGGTGCGGCGGTACTCGCGGGGGAGGCGATCGGTCCGGTCGGGATCGCGTTCGCGTTCGGCTTCGTGCTGCTCGCCCTCGCGTACGCGCTCGGCCCGATCTCCGGCTGCCATGTCAACCCGGCGGTGACGCTCGGCTTCCTGCTGGCCCGCCGGATCGACGGGCGCACGGCGGTGTCGTACTGGGTGGCGCAGCTGCTCGGCGGCATCGCGGGCGCGGGGCTCGTCCTGCTGCTGGCGAAGCAGATACCGGGGCTGGAGACCCACGAGAAGCTCGGCACCAACGGCTGGGGCGAGCGCTCCCAGATGCACATCAACGCCGGCGGCGCGTTCCTGACCGAGGTCGTCCTCACCTTCCTGCTGGTGTACGTCGTGCTGGCGGTCACCCACCGGCTGGCCGCGGTCGGCTTCGACGGGCTGCCGATCGGCGTCGCGCTGGTGGTCGTCCACCTGGTCGGCATCCCGCTCACCGGCACCTCGGTCAACCCGGCGCGCAGCCTCGGCCCGGCGCTGTTCGCGGGCGGCGAGGCGCTGTCGCAGCTGTGGCTGTTCCTGCTCGCCCCGCTGGTCGGCGGCGCGCTGGCGGCGGGCGTCCACCTGCTGACCCACCCGCAGCCCAACCTTCCGGTGGCGCAGGCCCTGGCCACCGACGCGCGGGTGTAGTGCGCGCGGCGCCGCTCGGCGGGCGCGGGGGCCCGGGCCCGGACGACCGTCCCGGGCCCCCCCGGGTCCCGGGCGTGCGCGCACC
>NZ_JBEZUT010000157.1:0-19858 GCF_040636595.1 Kitasatospora sp. NPDC036755 | reverse complement strand
GCGGCCTGCGCGACGGCCGGTGCGGCGGCCTCCAGGGCCGCCTCCAGCGCCGCCTCGGCCTTGGCCTGGAGCACCACGATCTCGGCGGTGTCCGGGGAGCCGGCCGGAGCGGTCGCCTTGCGCACCGCGCGGCGCCGCGGACGGCCCGCCGGAGCGGCGGCCGGGGCCTCGGCCGCGGGGGCCTCGACGACGGGCGCCTCGACGACGGGTGCCGCCTCGGCCGGAGCCTCGACGCCCGGGACCTCCAGGGCCAGCTGGCCCTCGATCTCCTCGCGCACCGGCTCGGCCGACTCGATGACGGCCTCCACCGAGAGCGGCTCGGTCACGACGGCCACCGCGGCCTCGACGGCCTGCGGCTCCTCGTGGCCCGCACCGCCCTTGCCCCGGCGACGGCGCTTGCCGCTGCCCGAACCGGCCTCGCCCGCCGCCACGGGGGCGTGGACGTGGGCGCTCGGCTGCTCCATGTGGACGATCACGCCGCGGCCGTTGCAGTGCACGCACGGCTCGGAGAAGGACTCCAGCAGGCCCTGGCCGACCCGCTTGCGGGTCATCTGGACCAGGCCCAGCGAGGTGACCTCGGCCACCTGGTGCTTGGTCCGGTCCCGGCCCAGGCACTCCAGCAGGCGGCGCAGCACCAGGTCGCGGTTGGACTCCAGCACCATGTCGATGAAGTCGATCACGATGATGCCGCCGAGGTCGCGCAGCCGCAGCTGGCGCACGATCTCCTCGGCCGCCTCGATGTTGTTCCGGGTGACCGTCTCCTCCAGGTTGCCGCCCTGGCCGACGAACTTCCCGGTGTTGACGTCGATGACGACCATCGCCTCGGTGCGGTCGATCACCAGCGAACCGCCGCTGGGCAGCCAGACCTTGCGGTCCAGCGCCTTCATCAGCTGCTCGTCGATCCGGTAGGTGGCGAACACGTCCACCTCGGAGGTCCACCGCTGGAGCCGCTCGGCGAGGTCCGGGGCCACGTTGGAGACGTACTCGTGGATGGTCTTCCACGCCTCGTCGCCGGAGACGATGACCTTGCTGAAGTCCTCGTTGAAGATGTCGCGGACGACCCGGACGGTCATGTCCGGCTCGCCGTACAGCAGCGCCGGGGCGTTGCCGGTCGCGGCCTTCTTCTGGATGTCCTCCCACTGCTGCTGGAGGCGCTGGACGTCGCGGGTCAGCTCCTCCTCGGAGGCGCCCTCGGCGGCGGTGCGCACGATGACGCCCGCGTCGTCCGGGACGATCTTCTTGAGGATCTGCTTCAGGCGGGCGCGCTCGTTCTCCGGGAGCTTGCGCGAGATGCCGGTCATCGAGCCCTCGGGCACGTACACCAGGTAGCGGCCGGGCAGCGAGATCTGGCTGGTCAGGCGGGCGCCCTTGTGGCCGATCGGGTCCTTGGAGACCTGCACCAGCACGGACTGGCCGGACTTCAGCACCGACTCGATCCGGCGCGGGCCGCCGTGGCCGCCCAGCGCGCCGAAGTTGACCTCACCGGCGTACAGCACCGCGTTGCGGCCCTTGCCGATGTCGACGAACGCGGCCTCCATCGACGGCAGCACGTTCTGGACCTTGCCCAGGTAGACGTTGCCGACGTACGAGGTGGCCTGCTCCTTGTTGACGTAGTGCTCGACCAGCACGCCGTCCTCGAGGACGCCGATCTGGGTCCGCTGGCCGCTCTGGCGCACCACCATGACGCGCTCGACCGACTCGCGGCGGGCCAGGAACTCGGCCTCGGTGATGATCGGCACCCGGCGGCGGCCCAGCTCGCGGCCCTCGCGGCGGCGCTGCTTCTTGGCCTCCAGACGGGTCGAGCCCTTGATGGACTGCACCTCGTCCGGGTCGAAGGACGGCTCGGTGGAGCGGCGGCGCGGCTCGCGCACCTTCACCACCGTACGGACGCCGTCCTCGGTGGTCTCGGTGAGCGGGGCCAGGCCCGCCTTGGTCAGCAGGTAGTGGGCACCGCCCGCGGCCTCGAAGAGCTGGCCGATCCTGGTCGGCTTCCCCGCCAGCTCCGGCCCCGGCTCACCGCGCCCGGCGACGGCCGGCGCGGCGAGGTCGGGCCCGGCGGGCAGCGCGTTCAGGACGCCGGCCGGCACCGGGAACGGGGTGGCGCCGCCGTAACCGAGCGCCTGGAGCGCCTGGTTGGCGGTGTCCACGCGCAGCCGCTGGCCCTGCCAGAGCAGGTGCGTCGAGCCGTCCGGGACGGCGACCAGCAGACCCTGACCGGGCGTCAGCGCCTTCCCCTCGGCCTCCGGGTCCACCAGCAGTCCGAGCCGGGGCACGGGAGTGCCGGTCGGGCCGGGCTGGAGGGTTCCGCAGACCAGCCAGGTGCCGCCGTCCAGGTCCCCGGCCGACGGCAGCCCGTCCGGGGCGCCGACGATCCCGACCGGGGCGCCGCGCGGCGCGTCCGCGATCGACTCCCGGCTCACCTGCTGCACCGTCATCTGCTCACCGGCCAGCAGCCTGGCACTGGTGTCGTTCAGCACCGGGTGCAGCTGCCCGCCGACGGAGAGGTAGCGGGCGCCGCTCTCCCGGACCACCACCAGGGTGCCCGGCTTGGCCCAGCCGTCGCCGCCGCCGGGGCTGATCACCCCGTACACCGTGACCCCCAGCCCGATCAGCACCCCCACCGCGAGGCCCGTCATGGTGCCCCGGGTGGTGCGCCCGGTGGGGGTGTCCGGCGCGTCGGGCTCCGCCCGCAGCATGCCCGAGGCCAGCCTGCTCATCACGAACAGGTGCGCCTGCACCTGGTCGCGTCGGGACTGCATCCAGTTCCTCCCCGGTTCCTCGCGGACGCACCCGCTGCCTCGCGGACGCATCCGCTGCTTGGCGGCCGCGGCGCTGCGCGCGCCCACTTCGGTCCTACGGCCCGCGCCACCGGCCCGGTTCACCCGGTCCGCCCGCGCCGCCGGATCCGTCGCCTCTGCCACACTGGCCCCCGACGCACGCGGACCGAAAGGGCTCTCATGACGGCGCTGTGGATCCCCCCGGTGTACGGGGACACCGGCGCCTGCGTCCGGCTGCTGCGCGAGTACTTCACCCGGCAGCGGGCCAAGGGCGGCCCGTACTACACGGGCGCCCACTTCGAGCGGCTGGCCGGCGGCGGCGACCGCCCGGAGACGGCCGACCGCTTCACGGCCGACGACCTGCTCGCGATCACCATGCTGAGCGTCTCCGTCGAGCCGCACGGCGCCGTCGAGCTGCTCACCGACCCCGACGGGCACTGGCACCGGCTGCTGGCCGCCATCCCCCGCGACGCCCGGCTGGAGGACCCGTCCCGCGCCCCGCTGATCGCCCCCGGCGGGCCGGCCGCCGAGCTGTGGGAACGGCTGGCGAACCCGCACGGCACCTACCCGGGCAAGCCGGACGGGGTCGGCCCCGTCGTCGCGGGCAAACTGCTGGCCCGCAAGCGGCCGCACCTGGTGCCCGTCTACGACGTCCGGGTGAAGGCCCTGTTCCGGCGCCCGAAGGTCGACGGCACCTTCTGGTCCGCGCTCGCCGACGCCCTGCGCGCCGACGGCGGGGCGCTGCGCACCCGGCTCGTGGAACTCCGCGCGGAGGCCGGGATCGGCGAGGACATCGGGGTGCTCCGGGTGCTGGACGTCATCGCCTGGATGCACCGGGACGGGGTTGGTCCGGCGGCCGCCGGGTAGAAGCCACGGGGCCGCCCGGGCCGCTCCACCCCCATTCCACCCCCGCATCGCCACCCGTGCCGCCACCCGCGCCGTCACCCGCATCGGCGTCGCGGAGTGGCATCCGGAGGCCGCTTGGCCAAGGCTGAGCCCGGGGGTCTCGCCTCAGATGGGTACGGTGCCGATGTTCGAAACGAGCTTTGCGTTCCCTCGTTCGCTGCTGAAGCCCGTCGCCGGCGCCCGGGGGCGGGTGGCCGTGGTCGGAGCCGGCGTCGCCGGGCTGGTGTGCGCGTACGAGCTGCAGCGCAGGGGCTTCGAGGTCGTCGTGTACGAGCGGGCGAACCGGCCGGGCGGGCGGGTGCGCACCCACCGCTTCTGGGACGGCACCCACGTGGACCTCGGCGCCATGCGCATCCCCGGCAACCACCACTGCGTCCTGCACTACGTCTCCCGGTTCCGGCTGGCGACCCGCCCGTTCGTCAACTCCAACCCGCGCGCCTACTACCACCTGCGCGGCCGGCGGGTGCGGGTCCAGGACGTGGCGTCGCTGTTCCCCGCGTACGAGCTGCGCCCGGCCGAGCGGCAGGCCCCGACCCCGGTGCTGGACCAACTGCTCGGCTCGGTGTGGCGCACCCTGACCGTCGAGCAGCAGCGCCGCACCCTGGAGGGCCACTGGGACGACCCGGCCCTGGAGCGGGCGGCCTCGGTGTCGCTCTGGCAGTTCGTCCACGAGCACCTGTCGCAGGACGCCTGGGACCTCTTCGGCCATGCCAGCGGCCTCGCCCACTACGAGCAGTCGTCGCTGCTGGAGGTGCTGGTCGACTACTTCGGCCTGTTCCACCGCGGGCAGGTCGAACTCGTCGACGGGCTGGACGCGCTGATCCACGCCTTCGTCGACGCGCTGCGCCCCGGCACGCTGCGGCTCTCCACCCAGATCGACGAACTGGCGCTGACCGCGGACGGCGTCCGGCTGCACGGCCGGCGGATCGGCGCCCGGCTGCACGACGACGTCGACTACGTGGTGTGCTGCGTCCCGGCGCCCGCGCTCGACCAGATCGCCGTCACCCCGGGCCTGCCGCACGCCCAGCGGCACGCCATCCGCGGCATCAGCTACGCGAGCAGCATCAAGACCGTCCTGCACCTCACCCGCCGTCGCTGGGAGCTGGAGGACGGCATCCACGGCGGCGGCAGCTTCACCGACCTGCCGATCCAGCAGTGCTGGTACCCGTCGGACAACGCGGTGCGGACCAAGGACGGCGTCAACGGCAGCGGCGGCCCGCACTGGGTGGCACGCGACCCGGTGCGCTCGGCCGAGCCGACGGCCCTGCTCGGGGCGTACCTGTGGGGCGCCAACGCCCGCCGGTTCGCCGCGCTGGAGCCGGCCGAGCGGGACACGCTGGTGCTGGACTGCCTGGAACGGCTCCACCCGGGCATCACCGCGGACGTGGACGACATCGTGCACTGCAACTGGGACGTGCAGAGCGGCATGGGCGGCGGGGCGTTCGCCCACCTGACGCCCGGCGAGCACACCCGCTACCTGAGCGTGCTGGGCTCCCCGTACCCGGCGGACCGGCCCCGGGTCTTCTTCGCCGGCGAGCACCTGTCCGGCGCCCACGCCTGGTGCCAGGGCGCGGCGCAGTCCGCCCTCGGCGCGGTGGGCACGCTGCTCGACCGGGCCGGGCACTCCGGGGTCACGACCCGGGTGGGGGCGGTGTGACGGTCGCCGACCCCGGCCGGGCCGCGGACCCGGCCCTCGACCCGACGCCCGGCCGGACGCCTGGGCGGGCACCCGACCCGAGGCCCGGCCCGACGCCCGGGCCGACACCCGGGCCGGCCCGCGGCCCGGCGCTCGGCCGGGCCGAACTGCTGGCCCCGTTCCGGCCCGGCCGCGCCGAACTGGTCGGCATCGAGGTCGAGTGCGGCCTCGTCGACCCGGCCACCGGGCTGGCCGCCCGCTACGACGGCGAGGGCGGCGTGCTGGCCGTCCTGGAGGCGGTGCTGGACCGGTGGGGCGGCGAGCGGCAGGAGGACGCCGGGCGGCTGACCGGGGTGCTGCTCCCGGACGGCAGCCAGATCACCCTGGAGCACGGCGGCCAGATCGAGTACTCCTCCGCACCCGCCCCGTCCGTCGCCAGGGCGGTGGAGGACATGCGCGCCGCGCTGGAGCGGCTCGCCGATCTGGTCGGCCGGTTCGGGCTCGCCCTGGTGCCCGGCGCCAACCTGCCGTTCGACCGGCTCGCCGACGTGCGGTGGGTGCCGATGACCCGGGGCGCCATCATGCGGGACTACTTCACCGGACTCGGCGAGCCGGGCAGCCGCGCGCGATACGTGATGGCGCTCTCGCTGTCCACCCAGGTCACCCTGGACTACCTCTCCCCCGCCGACTTCGCCGAGAAGCTGCGGATGCAGATGGCCGCCGCCCCGGTGGTCTCCGCCCTGCTCGTCAACTCACCGATCCAGGAAGGCGGTTCGTCCAGCGGACTGCTGTCCCACCGGTGCTGGGCCTGGCTGCGGATGGACCCGCGCCGGGGCGGGGTGCTGCCGCCCGCGCTGCACCCGGACGTCACCGTCGAGTCCGTCGTCGACTGGGCCCTCGGCATCCCGCTGATCCACTACCGCACCCCGGACGGGCGCTACCACCCGGCACCCCCCGGACAGACCTTCGCCGGGCTGCTCCGGGACGGCTACCCGGACGGCTCGCGCCCGACCCCCGCGCACTGGGCCGCCCACCTGAACCAGCTCTGGACCAACACCAGGGTCCGCGGCACCCTGGAGCTGCGCGCCTCGGACGGCCCGCCGTACCCGTTCATCCCGGCCGTCCCCGCCCTCTGGGCCGGGCTCAGCTACCACCCCGCGTCCCGGAACGCCGCCTGGGAGCTGCTCGGCCGCTACACCCTGCACCACCACCGGGCCGCGCTCGCCGAGCTGCCCGCCCTCGGCCTGGCCACCCGCCTCGGCGGCGACCCGGTCCGCCCGCTGGCCGCCGAACTGCTGCGGCTGGCCCGGGCCGGCCTCACCGCCCGGATCGCGGCGGGCCTCGAACCGCCGCACGTGCTCGGGTACCTGGACCCGCTGGAGGAGGTCCTCGCCACCCGGCGGACCTTCGCCGAGCAGTGCCGCGAGCGCTGGCACGGCGACCTGCGCCGCGACCCGGCCCGCTACGTCGCCGCGTACCGGATCTGAGCCGCCGCCGGGCCGCCCGGGACACCGCCGGGCCGCCCGGAGTCCACCCTGGCGTCAGCAGACCGTCAGCGGAGTGTCAGCAGCCCGTCAATCCGGGCCCCGGGGCGCGCGAACGGGCGGAAGCTGGACGCCACACCTGCAAGACCCGCAGGTCGCCCCGGAGGTGAGCCGCATGTCCGTCCCCGCTGCGTTCCATTCCGTCGTCCCCGACGTGCGCCGCCACGGCCACGGCCTGCGCACCGCCTGTGCGCGGGTACTGGACCGGCTGGCCGCCAGCCCGCTCGACAACACCGTGCTCGGCGCCATCGGCGCGCCCCTCCCGGCCGCCCGCCCGGTCCCCCGTCCGGACGGACTGCGCGCCCGGTGGCACCCCGCGCCCCGGCCGGACGGCACCAGTGCCCTCGAAGCCACCTGGCACGCGGAGCGCTGACCCCCGCCCGGTCCCGGCGTCCGGGCCCGGACGCCCGTTCGGCGCAGCGCGGCCCGGTCCCGTCCCCCGGTGCGTGCCTATGGTGGGCGGGTGACCGACCGCCGGACCGCCCGGCCCGGAGTCGCCCGGGTGGGCCACCTCGTCGCCGCCGCGGCCTTCGCCGTCTGCATGGTGGGCACCACGCTGCCCACCCCGCTCTACGGCCTGTACCAGGAGCGGCTCGGCTTCTCCGAGCTGACGGTGACGGTCGTGTTCGCGGTGTACGCCTTCGGCGTCATCGGCGTCCTGCTCCTGGTCGGCAACGTCTCGGACGCCGTCGGGCGCCGGCCCGTGCTGCTCTGCGGGCTGGTCTGCTCGGCCGCCAGCGCGGTGGTGTTCCTGGCGGCGGACAGCGTCGCCCTGCTCTTCCTGGGCCGGCTGCTGTCCGGGCTCTCGGCGGGCCTGTTCACCGGCACCGGGACGGCGTACGTGCTGGAGCTCGCCCCGCCCGGGCGGCGGGGCCGCGCGAGCTTCGTCGCGACCGCCGCCAACATGGGCGGCCTCGGCTGCGGACCACTGCTGTCCGGCCTGCTCTCCCAGTACGCCCCGCACCCGCTGGTGCTGCCGTTCGCCGTGCACCTGGGGCTGCTCGCCGTCTCGTTCGCGCTCCTGTGGCGGCTGCCGGAGACGGTCGCCGGGGCCCGCCCGCTGCGCACCGCCCGGCCGGTCCGGCCGTCGCTGCCCCCGGAGGTCCGCCGGGTGTTCGTGCCGGCCGCGGTGGCCGCCTTCGCCGGCTTCTCGCTGCTGGGCCTGTTCACCTCGGTCAGTCCGGCCTTCCTCGCCACCGACCTGGGTGTCCGCAACCGGGCGGTCGTCGGCCTGGTCGTCTTCACGGCGTTCTTCGCCTCCACCCTCGGCCAGCTCCTGGTGCCCCGGCTCGGCACGGCGCGGGCGATCCCGCTGGGCTGCCTGGTGCTGATCCTCGGGCTGGCCCTGCTGGCCGCCTCGCTCGCCGGGGAGAGCCTGCCGCCGCTGGTGCTCAGCGCCCTGGTGGGCGGCGCCGGGCAGGGCATGGGCCTGCGCGGAGCGGTGGGCGAGCTCGCCGCGGCCGCTCCGGCCGCGCACCGCGGCGGGGTGCTCTCGGCGCTGTTCGTGGTCGCGTACTTCGGCATCTCGATCCCGGTGATCGGGGTGGGTCTGCTGACCGGACCGCTCGGGCTGGCGCACGCGGGCCTGGTCTTCGCCGCCTGCATGGCCGTGCTCGCCGCCGTGTCCGGTCTCTACCTGCTGGCCCTGCTGCGCCGGGAACGGGCCGCGGGCCGGCCCGCGGGCTGATCCGCGCTCCGCCCCGCCCACCGGTCCGCGCTCCGGCCCTCCCGCCGCCCCTCCCGCTGCCCCCGCGCGCCGCCGTACGCGCCCGCCGTACGCCACCCGCGCGCGACCGCTCCCACCCGCCGGTGCGCGTTTGCCGCCCGCGCCCGGTACCGATAGACACGAGCCAGACACCCCGCGCGACACCCGGAGGTCTCCGCCATGAGCGTGACGAGTCGGTACCTGAACGCCTGGGAGGGCTTCTGGCGCGACGCGCCCGAGGCGCCGGGCTCGGTGATCTGGGACGCGGAACCGGCCTTCAGCGCCGAACACCACCTCACGCTGTTCCGCCCCCACCTGGCCGACCCCGCGCTGCCCCTGGTCGACCTGGGCTGCGGCAACGGCACCCAGACCCGCTTCCTCGCCGAGCGCTTCCCCGTCGTCCTCGGGGTCGACCTGTCCGCCGCCGCGGTGGACCTCGCCCGACGCTGCGACCCGGCCGGGCGGGCCGAGTTCACCCGGCTGGACGCCACCGACGCCGAGGCCGTCCGAGCCCTGTGGCACCGCCTCGGCGACGCCAACGTGTACGTGCGGGGCGTGATCCACCAGAGCGAGCCGGCCGACCGCCCCCGGGTGGTCGAGGCCATCCGGATCCTGCTCGGGGCGCGCGGCCGGGCCTTCGTGTTCGAGCTCTCGGAGGCGGCCAAGGGCGTGCTGGGCGAGCTCGTCCGCGACCCGGCCGGCCCGCCCCCGAAGCTGCGCCCGGTGTTCTCCCACGGGCTCGCCCCGGCCGAGGTCGCCGACGCGGCCTTCCCCGGGCTGTTCCACGCGGCCGGCCTCGACGTCCTCGCCACCGGCGAACTGCCGCTGGCCACCACGGAGTCCACCCCGGACGGCGAACCGATCGAACTGCCCGCGCACTGGCTGGTCGCCGGGCCGGGCGGGTCCGCGCCGCACTGAGCCCGGCGCGACACGTCCCGGCACGGCGCGGTGCGGCCCGGTGCGGCGCGGTGCGGCCCGACGCGCCTTACGCGGGCCGGATGTTCAGGTTGCCGCGCAGGACGTTCCCCGGGCCGTAGGCCTTCTTCACCGCCGCGAGCCGGGCGTAGCGCTCCGGACCGTGGATCTCCCGCGCCTTCCGGTCGGTGCCCATCCATGACGACGTGAAGTCGAACCCCAGCCAGGACCGGATCGCCCTGCTGGGCGGTGCCCGGGTCACCCGCGTCCGGCCCGGCGTCGAGAGCCTGAACAGCCGGGTGCTCGGCCTGATGGACAAGGGCGTCACCGGCGCCCGCAACCTGCGTACGATGCGGGAGTGCGAGAACCACGCGCTCACCTGCGTCTGGAACCACCTCCACCGTTCCCGGGGCGAACGCGACGAGGAGGGCGACCTGCTGGTCCACGACGAACGCGAGAGCTGGCCCCGGCGCACCCACCGGCTGAAGCACCGGCGGGCCGCCGCGTTCCGCGAGCTGGAACACGGCCGTACGCTCCCCGCGCCCACCGCACCGCCGGCCGACCGGGGCCGGTCACCCGGTCCCGGTCGGCGAACTCACCGCCCGGGGACGCTGACTCCTCGCACAGGGACTGGTGTTCAGGACAGCTCCGGGACCGCCGCGACCCGACGCCTCGGCCCGCTACGCGCTGGACCACCCCGACCTGGTGGCCACCTTCCGGGCCTGCCTGACCCCCACCGCCCTGGACGACCTCAGCAGTACGGGCCGTGAGGCCGTGTCCGTCCTGGCGTCCGAGGGCCCCGTGCTCGTCACCCGGGGCTGGGCGGTGACCCTGCCTCCACGCATCCGCCACTGGACCGTGCCCGACACAGGAGTTGATACATGGGATCTTCCACGGCCGAGGAGTCGTCCGTCCCCGCGGAGTCCGGCCCGCCCGCGACACCGCCCCCGGCCCCGGAATCCGTGCCGCTGCGCCGACACCGCCCGCTGCTCCTGCTGGTCACGGAGCAGATGACCAGTTCGGTGGGGCGCCAGGTCACCGCCCTCGCGCTGCCGCTGCTGGCCATCGCCCACCTGCACGCCGGCCCGCTGGGCGCCTCGGCCCTGATGGCGATGACCTACCTGCCCGGTGTCCTGCTCAGCCCGCTCATCGGCGTCGCCGTCGACCGGGCCCGGCTGCGGCGGATGCTGGTCTCGCTGTCCTGGCTACAGGTCCCCGCCATCGGCAGCGTGCCGCTCGCGGCCGCCCTGGACGGCCTGACCTGGCCGCACCTGTTCGCCGCGGCCGCCGCCTCCGGAGCGCTCAACTCCGCCCAGGGCGTGGCGCTGCAGTCCTGTCTGCCCCGCGTGGTGCCCGCGGAACGCCTGCTGCCGGCCAACTCCTCGCTCACCGGCGCCCGGACCATCGGCCTGATCGGCGGGCCGGCACTCGGCGGCATCCTGATCGGCGTGATCGACCCGGCCCCGGCGCTGCTGGTCGAGTGCGCCGCCTACCTCGTCGGCGGCGCCCTGTTCCTCGCCCTGCCGACCTCCCTGAACCGGCCCCCGCACGAGGCGGGCAGCGGCGCGCGGTCCCGCCTCGAGGCGCTGCGGGAGGGCCTCGCGGTCATCCGCCGGGAGACCCTGCTGCGCCGCCAGGCCCTGGCCGCGGCCGGACTCAACCTGGGCGGCGGGGCCGGCGGCGGCCTGTTCGTGCTGTACGCCGACCGGGAGTTGCAGCTGCCCCCGTGGCAGCTCGGCGCGGTCTACGCCGCGTACGCCGTCGGGATGGGCACCGGCGTGCTGGCCGCGACCAGCGTCACCCGGGCGCTGGGCATGGCCCGGACCATCCGGCTGTGCGCCGTGGGCGCGGGGGCCGCCCTCTTCCTCATCCCGGCGGCCTCCCTGGGGCTGTCCTTCCCGGCCCTGGTCCTGTACCAGCTGCTGTTCGGGCTGCTGGCCACCGTCTGGTCGATCGCCATGACCACGGGGCGCCAACTCGTCACCCCCGCCCACCTGCTGGGCCGCGTGAACGCCTTCCTCCAGGCCGTGCTGACCGCCACCCTGCCGGTCGGCGCGTTCGTCGGCGGGTGGCTCGCCTCCCGGGTCGGCATCGTGCCGGTGCTGGTCGGGGCGGCGGCCGTCGCCCTGGCGGGCGCGAGCAGCCTCTGGTTCCCACGTGACGTGCTCGCCGGGATCGAGCGGGCCGCCGAGCAGAAGAAGGCCTGAGCCCCGTCCCCGAAGCGAACCGGAGTCCGCGTGCCCGGCACCGCGGGAACCGTACTGGTCACCGGGGCGAGCAGCGGCATCGGAGCGGCCACCGCGCGCCGGCTCGCCGCCCCCACCGACGCCCGGTACCGAGCCGCCCCGGGGGCCGGGCGGGCCGACGAGTCACCCGTTGCGGCCCGCCCGGTGGGCCGACGACTCACCCCGTCCCGGTGTCCGTCCGCACCTCGGGGCGGCCGGGTTCGGCCCAGCGCGTGTGGAAGCTTCCCGGGCGGTCGGTGCGGCGGTAGGTGTGGGCGCCGAAGAAGTCGCGCTGGCCCTGGATCAGCGCGGCGGGCAGGTGCTCGCCGCGCAGGGTGTCGTAGTAGGAGAGCGCGGCGGAGAAGGCCGGCACCGGGATGCCGTGCTGGGCCGCGCCGGCCACCACCGTGCGCCAGGCCGCCTGGGCGTCGGCGACCTCCGCGGCGAACCGCTCCTCGGCGAGCAGGCTGACCAGGTCGGAGTTGGCGGCGTGGGCGGCGCGGATCCGGTCGAGGAAGGCGGCGCGGATGATGCAGCCGCCGCGCCAGATCCTCGCCACCGCCCCCAGGTCGATGTCCCACCCGTACTCGGCCGCGGCGTCGCGGATCATCGTCCAGCCCTGGTCGTAGGCGATGACCTTCGAGGCGTAGAGGGCCTGTTCGACGTCCCGGGTGAAGCGTTCGGCCTCGTGCGGGCGCAGTTCCTGCCGGGTGCCCCCGGGCAGCGGGCGGTAGGCGGCCCGCAGCTCGGCCCGGGCGGAGGCGACCCGGGCGAAGGTGGCCTGGGCGATGGCGGTGACCGGGGAGCCGAGGTCGAGGGCGGTCTGCACGGTCCAGCGCCCGGTGCCCTTCTGCTCGGCGGCGTCCTGGACGATGTCGACGAAGGGCTTCCCGGTGGCCGCGTCGGTGTGGGCGAGCACCTCGGCGGTGATCTCGATCAGGTAGGAGTCGAGCCGCCCCTTGTTCCAGTTCCGGAAGGTCTCGGCGATCTCGGCGGGACGGTAGCCGCCGACGTCCCGCAGCAGGTGGTAGGCCTCGGCGATGAGCTGCATGTCGGCGTACTCGATGCCGTTGTGCACCATCTTCACGAAGTGGCCGGCCCCGTCGGTGCCGATGTGGGTGCAGCACGGATCGCCGTCGACGTGGGCGCTGATCCGCTCCAGCATCGGGCCGAGGACGGCGTAGGACTCGGCGGAGCCGCCGGGCATGACCGAGGGCCCGTGCAGCGCCCCCTCCTCGCCGCCGGAGACGCCGCTGCCGACGAAGTGGATGCCGCGCTCGCGCAGCGCCCGCTCCCGGCGGCGGGTGTCGGCGAAGTGCGCGTTGCCACCGTCGATGATCATGTCGCCCGCCTCCAGCAGCGGGGCGAACTCCTCGATGACCTCGTCGGTGGGCCCGCCCGCCTTCACCATGATCAGCAGGCGGCGGGGGCGTTCCAGCGCGGCCACCAGCTCCTGCGGCGACCCCGCCGGGACGAACGCGCCCTCGTGTCCGAACTCCTCGATCAGCGCCTTGGTGCGCCCCTCCGTCCGGTTGTGCACGGCGACCGTGTAGCCGTTGCGGGCGAAGTTCCGCGCCAGGTTGCGGCCCATCACCGCGAGCCCGGTCACGCCGATCTGTGCGGATGCCTCCATCGTGGGCACGTCCTTCCTCGGGGAGTCCCCCGGCAGGGCTCGCGGCCCCGTGCCGCGGCGGCCCGCGGCGGCCGTTCCCATGCTCACGACCCGCACCTCCCGGCGCGCGGGGAACTCCCCCGTTCAGGTGCCCGGCCGCGGCGGCGGATCCCCCTGGGCGCACCGCCTCCGCCGCACCGGCCCGCCTCGGCCTCGGTACCGGCACCGGCACCGGCACCGGCACCGGCACACCGGTGTCAGCCCACCGGTGTCAGCGCACCGCCCCGGCCACCTCCGCCTCCGGTTCCGGCCGGCGCCCGGGCAGTTGCCCGGTCGGCAGGTCCCGGTGGCGTCGGATCGGGGAGCAGAACAGGAAGAGGGCCGCCGCCGGCACGCCCGCGGTCAGGATCCACAGCGCCGGGCGCAGACCGAGCCAGGTACCGAGCGCGCCCCCGAGCAGGGCGCCGAGCGGCATCGTGCCGTAGTTGAGGAACGCGGCGCTCGCGACGAGCCGGCCGAGCATGTCGCTCGGGCAGTAGCTCTGGACGAACCCGGACTTGAGGACGTTGCCCGCCACCACGCCGATCGCCACGCCGCCGTAGGCGAGGACGATCATCAGCAGGCCCCATCCTCGACCGGCGAGCGGGATGAGCACGGCCAGCGCCGGCAGCACCAGCTCGAACATCAGCAGGGCGCGCCCGGTGCCCAGCCTGGCGCTGACCCGGCGCACCACGAAGGCCCCCAGGACGCCGCCGATGCCGCTGACCATCGCGAGGCTGCCGATCGTGCCGGAGTCCAGGCCGACCTCGCGGACCAGGAAGACCACGGTGAGCGACTGGTACCCGGTCAGGGCGAGGTTGGACGCCGCGCCGAAGAGCGCCAGGCTCCGCAGGAAGGGGTCGCCGAAGAGCAGGCCCAGCCCTTCCCGGATCTCCTTGACCATCGCGCCGCGAGGCCGCTCGACCCGCTCGGGCACGGACTCCCGGTGCCGGATGGCGACCAGGCAGAGGGTCGCCAGCAGGAAGGTGGTGGTGTTGACGAGCATCCCGTTGGCCGCGCCCGCGAGCTGGATCAGCAGGCCGCCGCAGCCCAGCCCGACGATCTGCGCCGCCGAGGCACTGCCCTGGAGCTTGGCGTTGCCCTCCGCCTGGTCCTCCGGTTTCACCAGGTCCGGCAGGTAGGCGGTGTACGCGGTCTGGAAGAACACCGTGGCGGCGCCCGCCAGCAGTGCCACCAAGAGGAGTTGACTGGTGCTCAGCACCCCGGCCCAGGCCGCCACGGGAACGCTGGCGAAGAGCGCGAAGCAGATGACGTTGGCCCAGAACATCACCTGCTTGCGCCGCAGCCGGTCCACCCAGACCCCCACCGGCAGCCCGATGACCAGCCACGGCACCCAGGGCGCCGCGCTCAGCAGGCTCACCTCGAAGGTGTCGGCGTGCAGGGTCGACACGGCGATCAGCGGGACGGCGAGGACCGTGACGGACTGGCCGAAGCGCCCCGCCGTCTCGCCTAACCAGAGGAGCCGGAAGTCCCGGTGCCGGCGGAGCAGGCCGCCACGTGTGCCGTTTCCCATGGAAAGCTCCGATCTGTCGCGGAAAGGAAGCCGAACTGCCCGAAGCCGCCCACTGGTTGCGCTCTCCCCCGGCGCCCCGCGGTGGCCGCCGCCGCGGGGCGGGGCGGTCCGGCGGCCCGTGCGCCGTCCTCCGGCGCACGAGCCGCTGGCCGGCTAGGGCGCGTCGTGCCCGCCGGCGAGCCGGTCGGCGAGAACGGGGCCGATCTGGGCGAGCTGATCAGGCCTCGTCATTTCACCATGCCGCCCGGTCACCCGGTGCACTTCGATCCGGCCGGTGACGTGCGGCCGCCAGTCCTCGGGCCGCACCGACGGCGTCGGCTCCTCCCTGGTCGCCTCGAAGAAGAGCACATCGCCCCTGAACGTACGGGACTTGAAGGAGTCCAGGACCGCGATGTTGCCGAGGAAGACCCTGGCCATCGCCTCCAGCGCGGCGTCGTCGAGCAGCGCGAACGGGCCGTCCGGGGCCTTCGCGGAGTCCGGGTCGTGGCCGAGCGACTCCAGCAGCGCCCGCACGGCCTCCTCGCCGCCGAGCTCCCGGGCCGGCTCCTGGGCCTGGACTCGGGCTTCCTCCTGGGCCGGCTCGGCCGGGGCGCCGGTGCCGCCCCCGCTCGGGAAGCTGTCCATCAGCACCAGTGCCTCGATCTCCTCGCCCTCCTCCTGGAGCCGGACGGCGAGTTCGTGGGCCACCACCCCGCCGAACGACCACCCCAGCAGCGCGTACGGGCCCTGCGGCTGCACGGACCGGATCAGCGCCAGGTAGTCCTCGACCATGGCGTCGACGCCGGACGGGACGGCCTCCGGGGCCAGCAGGCCGCGGGCCTGGAGACCGTAGAGGGCGCGGTCGCCGTCCAGGTGGCGGAGCAGTCCCGAGTAGACCCAGCTGATGCCGGCCGCCGGGTGCACGCAGAAGAGCGGCCGGGCCGTCGGCCCGCTGCCCCTGCGCAGCGGCAGCAGGGTGGCGAGGGCCCCGTCCCCCTGCCCCGAGTCGTCCAGCCGTCCGGCGAGCGCGGCGACGGTGGGGGCGTCGAAGACGTCCCGGATGCCGATCTCGGCACCGAGGGCGGTGCGGACCCGGCTGATCAGCCGGGCCGCCAGCAGTGAGTGCCCGCCCAGGAGGAAGAAGTCGTCGTCGATGCCCACCGACGGCACCCCGAGGACCTCGGCGAACACCGCGCAGAGGATCTCCTCCTGCGCCGACCGCGCGGCCCGCCCGCCGGTGCTCGCGCCCGCCACCGGCTCGGGCAGGGCCCGCTGGTCCAGCTTGCCGTGCGAGGTCATCGGCAGGGCGTCCAGCACCACCACCGCGGCCGGCAGCATGTGGCGCGGCAGGCGCCCCCCGGCGAAGCGCCGCAGCTCCTCCGGGTCGGCCTCCCGGCCGGCGGACGGCACCACGTAGCCCACGAGCCGCTTGTCCCCCGGCCGGTCCTCCCGCACCACCACGGCGGCCTGCGCCACCGCCTCGTGCGCCAGCAGTACCGCGGCGATCTCGCCCGGCTCGATCCGGAAGCCCCGGATCTTCACCTGGTCGTCCGCGCGCCCCACGTACTCCAGGGCGCCGTCGGCCCGCCACCGGACGAGGTCGCCGGTGCGGTACATCCGCTCGCCCGCCGCCCCGAACGGATTCGCCACGAAGCGCTCGGCCGTCAGACCGGGCCGGCCCAGGTAGCCGCGGGCCAGGCTCTCCCCGGCGATGTACAGCTCACCGGGGACGCCCGGCGGGACGGCCCGCAGGCGGTCGTCCAGGACGAAGAGCCGGGTGTTGCGGATCGGCCGCCCGATGACCGGCCGCTCGTACGCGCCGATCACGGCGTTGGTGGCGTACACGGTGCACTCGGTGGGACCGTACTGGTTGTTGGCCGCGACCCCGGCCCGCCGGAGGTCCGCCCACAGCGCGTCGTCGACCGCCTCGCCGCCGACGTCGACGATCCGGGGCCGGGAGGTGCGCTCCGCGGAGAGCATGCCCAGCTCGATCAGCTGCCGGCAGTACGTCGGGGTGGTCTCGAGGTAGTCGATCCGCTCCTCGTCGAGGTAGTCGACCAGGAGCTCGGGCGTGCGGCGGGTCTCGTCGTCCACCAGGTGCAGCTCGTGGCCGTCCAGCAGCCAGAACAGCAGGAGCCAGCTGGCGTCGAAGGTCGTCGCCCCGATCATGGCGGCGCGCAGGGGGCGGCCGGCCGCCGCGATGTCGGCCCGGTAGACGTCCTCCCGGTGGCTGCGGACGAGGTTGGCCAGGGAGCGGTGCTCGATGAGCACGCCCTTCGGCCTTCCCGTCGAGCCGGAGGTGAAGATGGCGTACGCGGAGTGCTCCGGGCGCAGGGGCGAGAGCCGGTCGGCGTCCGACACGTCGGCGCCGGAACGGCGGGCCAGCTCGGCGCCGACCGCGGGGTCGTCCAGGTCCAGCAGCCCCGGCACCGGCCGGGCCGGGTCCGCGAACCGCCCGGCCGTCCCACCGCCGGCGATCACCAGGGCCGGCCGGCCGGTGTCGAGCATGTACCCGACCCGCTCGACGGGGTACTCCGGGTCGACCGGGACGTAGCAGGCGCCCGCCTTCAGGATCGCCAGCAGCGACACGATCAGCTCGACGCCCCTCGGGAGCAGGACGGCCACGGACTGCTCCGGCCCCGCCCCGCGGTCGATCAGCAGCCGCGCCAGGCGGTTCGCCCGTGCGTTCAGCTCCCGGAAGGTCAGCGCCTCCCCCTGGAAGACGAGCGCGTTCGCGTCCGGTGTCCGGCGGACGTGCCCCTCGAAGACCGCCGGAACCAGCCCGGTGTCCGCCGGGACCCGCTCGGTGTCGTTCCACTCGACGAGGATCCGCCCGCGCTCGACCGGGGTCAGGACGTCGACCGCCTCGACCGGCTGGTCCGGGTCCGCGACCAGGGCGGTCAGCAGCCGGAGCAGACGGTCCGCCAGGCCGGACACGGTGCCGCGGTCGAAGAGGTCCGTGGCGTAGTGCAGGACGCCGAGGATGCCGACGGGCGCGCCGGCCGCGTCGCGGTTCTCCACGCAGGTGAGGTTGAGGTCGAACTTGACCGGCGGCATCCCGAAGGACTCGGGCTCCGCGGTCAGCCCCGGGAGGCTCAGGGTGCCCTCCTCGTTGTTCTGCAGCACCAGCATCACCTGGAACAGCGGATGCACGGAGCTGGAACGGACCGGGTTCAACTCCTCGACCAGCCGCTCGAAGGGCAGGTCCTGGTGGGTGAAGGCCGCCAGGTCGGTGTCGCGGACCCGGCCCAGGAGCTCGGTGAAGGTCGGCTCGTCCGACAGGTCGGTGCGCAGGACGAGCGTGTTGACGAAGAACCCGACCAGGTCGTCCAGCGCCTGGTCAGAACGCCCGGCCACCACCGTCCCGATGGGAATGTCGGTGCCGGCGCCCATCCGGGAGAGCAGGGCCGCCAGGGCCGCGTGCAGCACCATGAACAGGGTGACCCCGTGCCGCCGGGCCAACGCGTCCAGTTCGGCGTGCAGTTCGGCGTCGACGTGGAACTGCAGGAGGTCCCCCTGGTGGGAGGCCGCAGCCGGTCGGGGCCGGTCGAAGGGCAGCGCGACCTCCTGCGGGGCGTCGCGCAACGCCTCGGACCAGTAGGCGAGTTGGCGGTCCATGGTCTCGCCGAGCTGGTGGTGCTGCCAGAGGGTGTAGTCCGCGTACTGGACGGCCAGCGGCTCCCAGTCGGGCCGGAGCCCCGCGAGGCGGGCCCGGTAGGCCGAGGCGACGCCCGACCAGAGCGGGCCGGAGGACCAGCCATCGCTGGCGATGTGATGCAGGGTCAGGACGAGCACGGACTCGCTCGCGCCGAGGCTGAACAGGGCTACCCGCAACGGGAGTTCGGAGGCGAGGTCGAAGGGGGCGAAGGCCTCGGCCGAGATCCGCTCCGCCACCTCCTCGTCCGTGCACTCCACGACCGCGAACGGGACCCGTACCTCCCCGGCGGGCAGGATCAGCTGGCGGGGCTTGCCGTCGACGGCCGGATAGACCGTTCGCAGGGCCTCGTGCCGGCCCACCACGTCACCGATCGCCGCCCGCAGGGCCTCGACGTCCACCGGCCCGCGCAGCCGGAACGCGTACGGGCTGTTGTAGGTGGCGGAGGCACCCTCGACCTGGTCGAGGAACCAGAGCCGTTGCTGGGCGAAGGACAGCGGCAGCACCTCGGGGCGCTCCCCCGCCACGAGAGCGGGTCGGGCCGGGCGGCCGTCCTTCAGTCGCTCGGCGACACCGGCGACGGTCGGGGCGTCGAACAGGTCCCGGATGCCGAGTTCGGCACCAAAAGTGGTGCGGATGCGGCTGATCAACCGGGCCGCGAGGAGCGAATGCCCGCCCAGCGCGAAGAAGTCGTCGTCGATGCCGACCGACTGCACCCCGAGGACCTCGGCGAAGACCACGCAGAGGATCTCCTCCTGCGCCGAGCGCGGGGCCCGCCCACCGGTCCCGGCGCTCGTGACGGCGGGTGCGGGCAGGGCCCGCTGGTCCAGCTTGCCGTTCGGCGTGATCGGCAGCGCCTCCAGCACCACCAGCGCCGACGGCACCATGTGCCGGGGCAGCCGGCCGGCCGCGAAACGCCGCAACTCCTCCGTGTCCAGCTCGCGCCCTGCCGACGGCACGACGTAGCCGACCAGGCGCTTGTCTCCCGGACGGTCCTCCCGTACGACGACGGCGGCCTGCATGACCGCTTCATGCCCCTGGAGGACGGCGGCGATCTCGCCCGGCTCGACCCGGAAGCCCCGGATCTTCACCTGGTCGTCCGCACGCCCCACGTACTCCAGCACACCATCCGCACGCCAACGCCCCAGATCCCCCGTGCGGTACATCCGCTCACCCGGCTCGCCCAACGGGTTCGCCACGAAACGCTCCGCCGTCAGACCCGCCCGACCCACATACCCGTGCGCCAGACCGGCCCCCGCCGCATACACCTCCCCCACCACACCCGCCGGCACCGGACGCAACCAACCATCCAGCACGAACACCCGCTTGTT
>NZ_JBEZUT010000156.1:0-19864 GCF_040636595.1 Kitasatospora sp. NPDC036755 | reverse complement strand
TGCTCGGAATGTCCGTGGTCGACGGGGACGGCCGGGAGCTGCGCCGCACCACCGAGTGGACGGCCACCGGCGGGCCGATCGGAGGCCCCGACGTGCCGATCAGCAGGGTGTCGGCCCGCTCCGAGTAGGCGACCATCGCGGCCTGCGGGGCCGCCGTCGGCGCCGGGCGGGCGTCGGCGCGCCAGCGGGTGAGCGCGTCGAGGGACGTGAAGGCCGGCAGCGCGCGGCGCCCGTCCGGGGCCTCCAGCACCGGGACGGCCATGTCGCTGGTCTTCTCGTGCCGGTGCCCGTCCGGGCTCACCTCGACCTCGCCGAGGATCGCGACGATCGGGACCATCAGCCGGGAGGGGGTCAGCGCCGCCAGCACCTCCGGCTCGGCCGAGCGGTCCCGCGACCAGCGGTCGAGGGCCTCGGCGAGCGCCGGGTCGACGGTGCCGTCGTCGTCGGAGAAGCCGGGGTTCGGGATGTTCTTGTCCACGAACGCCGGGTTGGAGAAGTCTTTGCGGTCCACCCGGCCGACCCTATGCCACCGCCCCCGAGCGGCCCCATTTCCCCGCACGTTCCCCGTACGCGGGGCCTACCCACGGGTAGCGCGGTGTGGCACCCTGCGCCCATGGTGATCCTCGACGCGCCCGCCGCCGCAGCCGCCCCGGTCTCCGACCGCCTCCGGTACGACCGCGCCACCGCCCACCTGGACGGGCCGGTGGCCGTCGTGGACCTCGCCGCGTTCGACGCGAACGCCGCCGACCTGGTCCGCCGGGCGGGCGGCAAGCCGATCCGGCTGGCCAGCAAGTCGCTCCGCTGCCGGGCACTGCTGGAGCGGGCCCTGGCCGTGGACGGCTTCCTCGGGGTGATGAGCTTCACCCTGGACGAGTCGCTCTGGCTGGCCCGCACCGGCATCCGCGACGTCCTGCTCGCCTACCCCTCCGCCGACCGGGCCGGCTTCGCCGAGCTGACCGCCGACCCGGAGGCCGCCCGCGAGATCACCGTCGTGCTGGACGACCCGGCCCAGCTGGACCTGATCGACGAGGCCCGCGCCGGCGACGCCGAGGTGCGGGTCTGCCTGGAGCTGGACACCTCCCTGCACCTGCTCGGCGGCCGGGTCCGGGTGGGCGCCCGGCGCTCGCCGCTGCGCACCCCCGAGGACCTCGGCGCCTTCGCCGAACTCGTCCAGCGCCGCCGGGGCTTCCGGGTGGTCGGCCTGATGGCGTACGAGGGGCACGTCGCCGGGGTGGGCGACCGGGTGCCCGGACGGCCGGTGCGCTCGCAGCTGGTCCGGCTGATGCAGGCCAGGTCCCGGACCGAGCTGGCCCAGCGGCGCGCGGCGGCGGTCAGGCGGCTGCGCCAGGTGGCCGACCTGGAGTTCGTCAACGGCGGCGGCACCGGCAGCGTGGAGTCCACCGTGGCCGAGCGCGCCGTCACCGAGGTGGCGGCCGGCTCCGGGCTGTACCAGCCGCAGCTGTTCGACAACTACCGCGCCTTCCGGGGCCGCCCGGCCGCGCTGTTCGGCCAGCCGGTGGTGCGCCGCCCCGGCCTCGGCGTGGTGACCGTGCTCGGCGGCGGCTACCCGGCCTCCGGCGCGGCCGGCCCGGACCGCTCCCCGGTGCCGTACCTGCCGGCCGGGCTGCGCTACGACCCGATGGAGGGCGCCGGGGAGGTGCAGACCCCGCTGCTCGGCCCGGCCGCGGACGACCTGCTGATCGGCGACCGGGTCTGGTTCCGGCACGCCAAGGCCGGCGAGCTGTGCGAGCGCTTCGCCGAGCTGCACCTGGTCGAGGGCGACAAGGTCGTGCGGACGGTCCCGACGTACCGGGGCGAGGGGAAGACGTTCCTCTGACGCTTCGTCCGCCTCTGCCCTACCGTGGTGGCGACACTGCGGCACGACAAGGGAGCAGCATGGACCCCGAACTCACGGACATTGCCACGAGGGGCGCGGCCGCCCTGGCCGGGCTCATGGTCACCTCGGCCTGGGACCGGGTGAAGCCGCGCGTTGCGTCGATGTTCGGTCGCCGGGCCGAATCGATCTCGGAAGAGCTGGACGAGACCCGGGCCGAGCTGGCCGCGGTGCCGGAGGACGGCCGCGAGTCCGCCGCCCTGAGCGCGCGGGGCGAGTGGGAGCCGAAGCTGCGCCGGCTACTGGAGAGGGACCCGGCCATGGTGGCCGAACTCCAGGCGATCCTGGCGGAGTTCGCACCGGAACAGCCCGAGCAGGCGGGCGGCACGGTGCACAACGAGATCAGCGGAAACGCCAGGATCCACGGCAAGGTGGTCCAGGCCCACACGATCAACGGCAGCCTGAACTTCTGAACCTTTCCGGAGCCTTAACGGGGCCCGATGGAACGGCTAACCACGGCCGCCCGTCGGGCCTTTGTGCTGCTCGGGGGCCTACAGTCCGTCAACAAGCACAGCACGCGCGGCTATTGCCTTCTGGTCCAGACCAATCCTACGCTTCGGCCGGGAGCCGCGCGCCGGGCCGGCGGCTCCCGAACGGGCAGGCGTGCCCGGTCCTCCCCCACTCGCCCGGAACGACGGTCAAGGAGTCCCCACCCCATGTCCATCAAGCGAACCGCCCTGTCCGTCGGCGTGATCGGCGCCGCGGTCGTCGCGGTGGCCGGTGCCACCGCCGGTACCGCCAGCGCCCACGGCACGATGACCAACCCCGTCAGCCGGGTCGCCGCCTGCTACGCCGAGGGCCCCGAGCACCCGGTGTCCCAGGTCTGCAAGGACCTCGTCGCCGCGAGCGGCACCCAGCCGCTCTACGACTGGAACGAGGTCAACATCGCCAACGCCAACGGCAACTCCCAGGCCCTGATCCCGGACGGCAAGCTCTGCTCGGCCAACCGCGACAAGTACGCGGCGCTGGACTGGCCGCGCACCGACTGGCCGGCCACCGCCGTCAAGCCCGGCGCCTTCACCTTCCAGTTCCGCACCACCGCGCCGCACGTCGGCACCCAGACCGTCTACATCACCAAGGCGGGCTACGACCCCACCAAGCCGCTGAAGTGGTCGGACCTCGACTCGACGCCGGTGGCCAAGGTGCAGGTCGACCGCAACGCCGTCAACGGTTCCTACAGCTACTCCGGCACCCTGCCGCAGCGCACCGGCCGCCAGGTCCTGTACACGGTGTGGCAGCGCAGCGACAGCCCGGAGGCCTTCTACGCCTGCTCCGACGTGGACTTCGGCTCCTCCACCACCGCCGTGTCCGCGCTCGCCGCCCAGGCCCCGGCCGCGCCCAGCGACGCCCAGATCGCCGCCGACGCGTCCAAGTCCACCGTCGCCCACCACGGCCACGGCGGGGACCCGAACTCCCCCGCCGGCCAGGTGATCCCGACCGCCTCGGCGGCCGTGGGCGGCACCTCCGCCACCGGCCCGCTGCTACTCGCGGGCGCCGCCGCGATCAGCGTCGGCTGGGCCGGCATGGTGCTCCGGCGCCGTCGCGTCGAGGCTGTTCGACGCGACTCCTGACGCCGGGCGCGGGACCGGGCCGGTCACTCCCCCGCCCGGCCCGGTCCCGTGACACCACCCCGCGCCCCACCCTGCGTGACGGCGAACGGCGGCGGCCCACCCGGAGGGTTCCCTCCCGGGTGGGCCGCCGCCGTGTGAGGAGCGCGGGGCTCGGGTGAGCGCGGGCTCAGGTGGTGGTGCCGCCGGTGCCTCCGCCGGAGCCCGAACCGGAGCCCGTCCCGGGGAGCCCGGGGACGCTCGGCAGCTTGCCCTTGAAGTCGGTGATGCCCTTGACGATGGTGTCCATCACCGCGACGTCCGGCGACTTGTCGGCGATGTCGAAGCCGAAGTGCACCGAGACCAGCGACTTCCCGTCGGCGGACGGGAAGACCACGCTCTGCACGTAGCCGTTGTTGCCCTTGGGCGCGTCCACCTTCCAGCGGACCAGGTAGCCGTCCTGGCCGTTGACCTTCACGGCCTCGGACTTGAGCTCCTGGTGCCCGGTGATGTCGCCGTACGCGTCCTTGGCCGCCGCCGCGATGTCGGTCTTGGCCGCCGCCTGGGCGTCCGTGCCGGCGCCGTCGACCCGGCCGGTGTTCACACCGCCGAGCGAGCAGCTGCCCTTGCCGTCCGCGCAGGTGTACGAGCCGACGGTGAGCGCGGCGAAGCCGTCCTTGGTGGTCCCGCCCTCCCAGCCGTCCGGGACCGGCACGACGAGCCGGTTGGCCACGTCGACCGCCTGGTCGGCGCTCGGACTGGTCCTGCCGCCGTTGCCGCCCTTCCCGTTGCCGCCGTTGCCGCCCTTCCCGCTGCCGCCCTTGCCGCTCCCGCCGTTGCTGCTGTCGCCGTTGCCGCTGTCGCCGCCGTTGCCGTTGCCCGGGTCGCCGAAGCCCGGCAGGCCGTCCCACGGGCCGTAGCCGCCCTGCGGGGCCGGGCGGGCGCTGTGCGGGGCGCGGTCCCCGTGGCCGTCCATCGCGAGGTAGGTGATCCCCGAGCCGGCGCCCAGGCCCAGCAGGGCGGCCACGGTGGTGGCCAGCGCCAGCTTGGAGGGCTTGCGGCGGGCCTTGCGCGGCGGCGCGGCGGGCGCGCCGTAGGCGGTGCCGAACGGCGGCGGCTCCGGGTAGCGGACGGTCGGGCCGCTCTCCAGCACCTCGCCCTCCAGCACCCTGGGCTGCTCGGCCGCTCCCGGCCCCGGGTCCGCGGCCGCCGGGCGCTCCGCCTGCGGAGCGTCCGGCGCCGGGGCGTCCGAGGGTGCGGGCCGGGTGTCGGCCGTCCAGCCCTTGCCGTCCCACCACCGCTGCGGCCGCGGGTCGCCGGTGGTGTTCTTGGGGTCCGGGTACCACCCGGCGGGAATCTGCTCGCTCACGGTAGAGAATCTAAAGGCACCCGGATAAACGCGAAATCAGCGCAGCCGGGAATTCCCGACGTTTTCGATGAGATTCCGGTGAGAACCCCGGCGCGCCCGCGCGGAGGGGGTCCGCGGGAGGGGTGTCCGGGGCGGGTGTCCGCGGCCGGGCGTCCGCGGCTGGGCGTCCGCCGCTGGGGGTCCGCGGGCGGGTTCTACAGCGGGGTCACGTACGCCCCGGAGATGCCGCCGTCCACCAGGAACTCGCTCGCCGTGATGAACGAGGAGTCGTCGCTGGCCAGGAAGGCCACCGCGGCGGCGATCTCCTCGGCCCGGGCGAACCGGCCGAGCGGGATGTGCACCAGCCGGCGGGCGGCCCGCTCCGGGTCCGCGGCGAACAGCTCGCGCAGCAGCGGGGTGTCCACCGGCCCGGGCGAGAGCGCGTTGACCCTGATCCCCTCCCGGGCGAACTGCACGCCCAGCTCGCGGGACATCGCCAGCACCCCGCCCTTGGAGGCGGTGTAGGAGATCTGCGAGGTGGCCGCTCCCATCCGGGCCACGAAACTGGCGGTGTTGATGATCGAGCCCCGCCCGTGCCGGCGCATGTACGGCAGCGCGGCCTTGCAGCACAGGTAGACCGAGGTCAGGTTGACCTCCTGGACCCTGCGCCAGGCGTCCAGGCCGGTGGTCAGGATCGAGTCGTCCTCGGGCGGCGAGATGCCCGCGTTGTTGAACGCGACGTCCACGCTGCCGTACGTCTCGTAGGCCTCGTCGAACAGCGCCTCGACCATGTACGGGTCGGTGACGTCGGTGTGCACGAACAGTCCGCCGACCTCCTTGGCGGCGGCCCGCCCGGTCTCCTCGTCGAGGTCGGCGCAGACCACCTTCGCCCCCTCCGAGGCGAGCCGGCGGGAGGCGGCCAGGCCGATCCCGCTGCCCGCGCCGGTGACCACGGCGGTACGGCCGACCAGCCGGCGGCAGACGGCGCCGTCCCGCGCGGCGTGCTTCTCGCTCATCGGGCTGTCACTCCTCGCTGTGGATGAAGACGTTCTTGGTCTCGGTGAAGTGGCGCAGCGCGTCCGGCCCCAGCTCGCGGCCCACCCCGGACTCGCCGAAGCCGCCGAAGGGCGTCCAGTAGCGCACCGAGGAGTGCGAGTTGACCGACAGGTTGCCCGCCCGCACGCCCCGGGCCAGGCGCAGCGCCCGGCCGACGTCCCGGGTCCAGATCGAGCCGGACAGGCCGTAGCGGGTGGCGTTGGCCAGCCGCAGCGCGTCAGCCTCGTCGGTGAACGGCAGGACGGCGGCGACCGGCCCGAAGATCTCCTCGGTGACGGCCGGGACCTGCGGGTCCTCGGGGGCGATCACCGTCGGCGGGTACCAGTAGCCGGGGCCCTCCGGGACCTTGCCGCGGGCCAGCACCGGCAGGTCGGGGGTGAGGTAGGAGGCCACCCGGCGGACCTGGGCGGCCGAGATCAGCGGGCCGAGCTGGGTCTGCGGGTCAGTCGGGTCGCCGGTGCGCAGGGCGTCGACGGCGGGCAGCAGCAGGGCGAGGAAGTCCTCGTACACCTCGCGCTGGACCAGGATCCGGCTGCGGGCGCAGCAGTCCTGGCCGCTGTTGCCGACGAAGGACACCGGGTCGGCGGCGCGGGCCAGGTCGGCGTCGGCGAAGACGATGTTGGGGCTCTTGCCGCCGAGCTCCAGGGTGACCCGCTTGGCGCGGGCGGCGCAGCGGGCGGCGACCTCCTTGCCGACGACGGTCGAGCCGGTGAAGGCGATCTTGCCGACGGCCGGGTGGTCCACCAGGGCCCGGCCGGTGGTGGCGCCCGCCCCGGGGACGACCTGGAACAGGCCCTCGGGCAGGCCCGCGGCGAGGGCGAGTTCGGCCAGCCGCAGGGCGGTCAGCGGGGTGAGTTCGGCGGGCTTGAGCAGGACGGCGTTGCCCGCGGCCAGCGCGGGGGCGAAGCCCCAGGCGGCGATCGGCATCGGGTAGTTCCACGGCGCGATCACCCCGACCAGGCCGACCGGCTCGTGGAAGGTCACGTCCAGGCCGCCGGGCACCGGGATCTGCCGGCCGGTCAGCCGTTCCACTCCCCCGGCGGCGTACTCCAGCAGGTCCCGGACGTTGCCGGCCTCCCAGTGGGCGTCGGCCAGGGTGTGCCCGGCCTCGCCCACCTCCAGGGCGGCCAGCTCGGGCACGTGCACCTCGACCTGGTCGGCGAACCGGCGCAGCAGCCGGGCGCGTTCGCCGGGGGCCAGGGCGGCCCAGCGGGCCTGGGCCCTCGCCGCCCGCCGGACGGCCGTGTCCAGCTGCTCGGGGGTGGTGTCGGGGACGGTGGCGATCACCTCGCCGGTGGCGGGGTTGCGGACGGTGCTCACGGCGCCGTCGGGGCCGGCGGCGGGCCCGGGGCCGGCGGATCCGTCGGGGCTCGCGGCGCCGTCGGGGCTCGTGGCGGGGGCGTTCGGCTCGGTCACGGGTCACATCCGTTCGAAGGATCGGTAGCGCTCCCAGTCGGTGACCGCCCCGTCGTAGGCGGCCTGCTCGACCCGGGCCATGTTCAGGTAGTGCTCCACCACGTCGCCGCCGAAGGCCTCGCGGGCCAGGGCGCTGTCCGCCCACGCCCCGGCCGCCTCGCGCAGCGATCCGGGCACCCGGGCGTACTCCTCGACCGCGTACGCGTTGCCGAGGCAGGGCGCGGGCAGCTCCAGCTTGCGCTGCAGCCCGTGCAGGCCGGCCGCGATCATGCCGGCCACCGCGAGGTACGGGTTGACGTCGCCGCCGGGCACCCGGTTCTCCATCCGCAGGCCGGGGCCGTGGCCGACCACCCGGTAGGCGCAGGTGCGGTTGTCCCGGCCCCAGGCGACGGCGGTCGGGGCGAAGGAGCCCGGGCGGTAGCGCTTGTAGGAGTTGATGTTCGGCGCGTACAGCAGGCTGAACTCGCGCAGCGCGACCAGCTGGCCCGCCAGGAAGTGCCGCATGGTGTCGGTCATCCGGCCGTCCCGGTCGGCGAAGGCGGGGGCACCGACGGCGTCGCGCAGCGAGAGGTGGATGTGGCAGCTGTTGCCCTCGCGTTCGTCGTACTTGGCCATGAAGGTGAGCGCGCAGCCGAGTTGGGCGGCGATCTCCTTCGCGCCGGTCTTGTAGACGCTGTGCTGGTCGCAGGTGGTGAGGGCGTCGGCGTAGCGGAAGGCGATCTCGTGCTGGCCGAGGTTGCACTCCCCCTTGGCGGACTCCACCACCAGGCCGGCGCCGGCCATCTCGGTGCGGATCCGGGACAGCAGCGGCTCGACCCGGGCGGTGCCCAGCATCGAGTAGTCCACGTTGTAGAGGTTCGCCGGCGTCAGTCCGCGGTAGCCGCCCAGCCAGGCCTGCTCGTAGGTGTCGCGGAAGACCAGGAACTCCAGCTCGGTGCCGATGTCGGCGGCCAGGCCGTACTCGGCGAGCCGGGCGATCTGGCGGCGCAGCAGCTGGCGCGGGGCGGCGTCCACCGGGTGGCCGCCGTGCCGGGCCAGGTCGGCGGTGACCTGGGCGGTGCCGGGCTGCCAGGGGGTCAGCCGCAGGGTGGCGAGGTCGGGGCGCATCGCGAAGTCGCCGTAGCCGGTGGCCCAGGAGGAGAAGGCGTAGCCGTCCACGGTGTTCAGGTCGACGTCGACGGCGAGCAGGTAGTCGCAGGCCTCGGCGCCGTGCTCGGCGACCTCGTCCAGGAAGAACCGGGCGGCGAAGCGCTTGCCCTGGAGCCGGCCCTGCATGTCGGTGAAGGCGAGTGCGACGGTGTGCACCTCGCCGGCGTCCACCAGGGTGCGCAGCCCGTCCAGGGTCAGCGGTGGCCGGGGCGGCGAGCCCGCGGCGGCCTGTTCGGGCGTTTCGGACATGGCCGAACCCTCCTCCTCGATCACTCTTCGAGATCAAGCGGTCACAGCGAACCGTACGGCCTGCGACTCGCGGGGCGGAAGAGGGCGGGTGGGTGTCGGACGCCCGTGGCGCGCCGACGCGCGTGGCTGACGGTGGATCAGGAGGTTCGGGGGGAGAATGCGCGCCATGGATCGCAGGCCTTTGATCGGCGTCAGCACCTACCTGGTGGACGCGAGCTGGAGCGATTGGCGGGGCCGCCGGGTGGCCCTGCTGCCCGAGCGGTACACGGCGCAGATCCGGGACTCCGGCGGGATCGCGGTCCTGCTGCCGCCGGACGCCCCCGAGCGCGCCCCGGAGGTGCTGGCCCGGCTGGACGCCCTGGTGGTCGCGGGCGGGCCGGACATCGACCCGGCGTACTACGGGGAGCCGGCCCATCCGGCGACCGAGGTGGACTCGCCGGAGCGGGACGCCTGGGAGGTCGCGCTGCTGCGGTCGGCGCTGGCGGCGGGGATGCCGCTGCTGGCGGTCTGCCGGGGGATGCAGATCCTGAACGTGGTGTGCGGCGGGACGCTGGTGCAGCACCTGCCGGACGTGGTGGCGGTGGACGTGCACGGCGGCTCGCCCGGGCGCTACGGCTCGCACCCGGTGCGGCCGGTGCCCGGGACGCTGCTGGGCGGGCTGCTGCCGGAGAGCGAGCTGGAGGTGCCGACCTTCCACCACCAGGCCGTCGACCGGGTGGGGGCGGGCCTGCGGGTGAGCGCCCACGCGCCGGACGGGACGGTGGAGGCGGTGGAGGGCCCCGGGTTCGCGCTCGGCGTGCAGTGGCACCCCGAGCAGGGGGACGACCTGCGGCTGATGCGGGCGCTGGTCCGGGCGGCCACCGCGGCGGTTCTCGACGCGCTGGTGCTGGGGTAGCCCAACTGGGCGCGGGGGCAGGGGGGTTCGGCTGTTCGGCGGGGTGCGGCCTGCGCCGGGTTCGCCCCTCCGAACGGCAACGACAACGGTCACCAGTACAGCCTTTGGATCTTTGTCGATTCTGCGGTTCACTTCGGTTGCGGGGCGGTCGCGGCGCGCCCCCTTTCCCACCCGTGCACCCAGAGAGGACTTCCATGGCCGGGCACGAGCACTCGCACGATGATCATGCGCATGACCACGAGCACTCGCACGGGGCGGGTGGGCACGGGCCCGACGGGCACGCGCACGGGTCCGGCGGGCACGCGCACGGGTCCGGTGGGCACGGCGGCCACTCGCACGGCGTGTCCGCCGACGCGGACCGCCGCTGGCTGCTCGGCGCCCTCGCCCTGATCGTCGTCTTCATGGCCGGCGAGGTCGCGGTCGGCTTCGCCGCCCAGTCCCTGGCCCTGATCTCGGACGCGGCGCACATGCTCACCGACGCCGCCTCGATCGCGCTCGCGCTGATCGCCATGCGACTCGCCGCCCGCCCGGCCCGCGGCGGCTACACCTACGGCCTCAAGCGCGCGGAGATCCTGTCCGCCCAGGCCAACGGCGTCACCCTGCTGGTCCTGTCGGCCTGGCTGGGCTACGAGGCGGTCACCCGGCTGTTCGAGCCGCCGGAGGTCGCCGGATCACTGGTGCTGGTCACCGCGCTGATCGGGATCGTGGTCAACCTCGCGGCCACCTGGTGCATGTCCAAGGCCAACCGCAGCTCGCTGAACGTCGAGGGCGCCTTCCAGCACGTCCTGACCGACCTGTACGCCTTCATCGCCACCGCCGTCGCCGGCGCGATCGTGCTGACCACCGGCTTCGCCCGGGCCGACGCCATCGCCTCGCTGATCGTCGTCGCGCTGATGCTCAAGGCCGGCATCGCCCTGGTCCGGGACTCCGGGCGGATCTTCCTGGAAGCCGCCCCCGCCGGGATCGACCCGGACACGGTCGCCGACCGGATGGTCACCGAACCGCTGGTCGAGGAGGTCCACGACCTGCACATCTGGGAGATCACCTCCGGTCAGCCGGCGCTGTCCGCGCACATCCTGGTCACCCCGGGCGGCGACTGCCACGCGGTGCGGCGCTCGCTGCAGCGTCGGCTCGCCAACGAGTACGGCATCACCCACTCCACCCTCCAGGTCGACCACGTCGGCGAGGACGAGGCCGGCGCGCTGCTGCAGATCGCCGCCCCGTCCGACTCCGCCGCCGAGCACTGCGCCGACTCCCACGGCCCGGTCCACCGCGCCGGCCCGCACGAGCACTGAGGGCACCCGTCCGTCAGCGCGGTGCGGCATGATCTGACACGTGACCGCACCGCGACTGATGCTCCTCGACTCCGCCAGCCTGTACTTCCGGGCCTACTTCGGCGTACCGGACACCCTGCGCTCGCCGCAGGGCGAGCCGGTCAACGCCGTCCGCGGCCTGCTGGACTTCATCGCCCGGCTGGTCCACGACCACCGGCCCGACCAGTTGGTGGCCTGCATGGACGCCGACTGGCGCCCGCAGTGGCGGGTGGACCTCGTCCCCTCCTACAAGACCCACCGGGTCGCCGAGGCCGCCGAGGACGGCGAGGAGGAGGTGCCCGACACGCTGGCCCCGCAGGTCCCCGTGATCGAGCAGGTGCTGGACGCCCTCGGCATCGCCCGGGTCGGCTCCCCCGGCTACGAGGCGGACGACGTCATCGGCACCCTCACCGGCCGGGCCACCGGGCCGGTGCAGATCGTCACCGGCGACCGGGAGACTGCAGATTACCAACCCGCGCGCGTCCTGATCGTGACAGGGGACAGAGACCTCTTCCAGCTCGTCGACGACGCGCGTGGCGTCCAGGTCATCTACCCGATCAAGGGCGTCGGTAACGCCGAGGTCATCACCGAGGCCGCCCTCCTCGACAAGTACGGCGTCACCGGCGCCGAGTACGCCGACATGGCCGCCCTGCGCGGTGACCCGAGCGACGGCCTCCCGGGAGTCAAGGGCATCGGCGAGAAGACCGCCGCCCAACTCATCCGCGAGTACGGCGACCTCGCCGGCATCCGCGCCGCAGCCGCCGACCCGGCCTCCAGGCTCACCCCCGCCCGCCGCAAGAACATCCTCGAAGCCGCCCCCTACCTCGACGTCGCGCCAACGGTCGTCCGCGTCGCCACCAACGTCCCCCTCCCCGCCTTCGACCCCACCCTCCCCCGCGAACCCCTCGACCCCATGACCCTCGAAGCCCTCACCACCCGCTGGGGCCTCGGCACCTCCCTCACCCGCCTCCTCGACACCCTCGCCCAAAACGGAAAGAACACCTGAGGCTTCGCCCCATCTTGTTTCCGGCTCGCCTGATCGCGATCGAAGCTGATCTCGAACTGGGGTGCGTCGCCTTTAGTACCGCTGATGACCTCCAGCGGCGCAGCTGCAGGTGGGGCGGGACGCCAACTGGCTGCTCAGACGTCGCATCGATTGGCCCGTGCGAGGCGATACTTGAGCACCCCACCGCATCAACAGGAGACCCGGTGTCATCTTTGCCCCCGCCCAGCGCGACCGGAGTCCGGATCGCTGGCGACCGTTACCAATGGGCGATCGCCTGGCACGGGTGCGTCACCGCCGTCCGCGACGCCCGTTTCGGACACGCGAACCCGGTGGTGGCCGTCGGGATCGAAGCCCCAGGCGCCGGAAACCTCGACGACGTAGTGCTGTACCGAACCGCCCCGCCCCACACCTACGCCCAGGTGAAGTACGCCGTCGACGCGGCTACCCCGATCAGCGAGGACTACCTGTGCGCCCTCAGCGACTCCGGCGGCCCGTCGATCTTGGAGAAGATCGCCGAATCGTGGCGGAAGGTCACTAGCGACGCCACCCAGGCCGACCTCGTGCTGATCACCAACCGCTACCCCGATCACGGAGACCCTCTGATCTCCGGGCGCGACAGCCGAACCGGGCTGCTGATGCCCAAGGCCGGAAGAGGCGGCCCAAGATCAGCTCAGGGAAAGGCCCGTGCCCGCTGGGCCTCGGTAGCCAAAGTGCAGGAGCCTGACCTACGCGCGCTCCTGGAGACGTTGCGGTTCGATGTCGGTCGCGATGCCGCGCAGGTTCCCGACCAGCTCGCCCTGTTGATGATGGCAACCGGTCTGCGGTCCGATCCGCAGGCGGTCGACGCCGGCATCGACTGGGTCGCCCGCCAGGTCCTCGACGGGCATCGCCGCCTCGAACTCAACACCATCCTCGACGCCATCGCGCACTTGGACCTAGAGGCTGAGGGGCCGGCCCGGGCCGTGGTGTCCATCGCCACCCTCGCCCCCGACCCTGCAGCTGCGGACGCCGACTACGCCCTGGACTGGGTGGATCGCTTCGAAGGCGACGATCCCTTCCTCAAACGCCACCCGGCTCTGCCCGCCACCTGGCAGGAACTGCAGCACGACATCGAAGCTGCCCCAAGCCACCTCCCGCCCGGCACTCAGGCGGTTGCCCTCACCGGCACGGTCCGCCTGGCTCCGGCCTTCCTCGCCGGTGCCGCGTTCCGCATGGTCACGGGGACCGACGTCGCGGTGCGCCAGCGCGGCCAGGTCTGGTGCTCCACTCAGGCCGCGACCGCCCAGACGCCCGACTGCGCCGAGCATGTGTTCGGACAGGGCAACGACTTGGCTGTCGCGATCGCCGTCGCCACCGACCCGACCGACGACGTCATGGACTACCTGCGCGAGGCCTCACTGCCCGTGGCCCGGCTCCTGGTCTACCGCCCCGCCACCGGCTCTGGGGACAACTCCGTCCCCGACGGGCGCGCCGCCGCAGCCCTGGCCTTGGGGATCCGCGACCACCTCCGTCGCACCTGCCGCAGATACCAGTCCGCCGGACGCATCCACCTTTTCCAAGCATGTCCGATGGGCCTGGCCGTTCTAATGGGCCATCGATGGAACGGGCTACGTCCCACCACGATCTACGAAGACCTCACGACCACCTACGAACCTGCCTTCCACATCAACGCCTGACCGCCCAGGTCCGCCGACGGGACCCATGCCCGACCGGTGGGATGTCCGCAGCGGCCCACGTTGTCAGTAGCCGGGCGTACCCTCGTTGACAGAGCAGCTGAGGTGCCTTCGCCCGACCGGGCCCCCACCGCGATGGCGGGCCCGTGGGAAGGTCACGCGGGCTGAACGACGCGGCCCGTAGGGGAGGCACCGATGGGGATCGACGCGGCTTTCGACGCGTTCCAACGCACGGTCAACGAGGACATCGAGCAGGTCAAGCTCGCCCGACAACGGCGCGACATATTCAAGCGTGCCCTGCTCAGCGAGTCGGAAGTCACCGAGGCATTCGGCTCCGGATCACTCAGCCGCAGCACCCAGCTCAAGCCCATCCACGACGTCGACGTCATCGCGGTCTACGACGCCTCGCTGTACCCGCACTGGGGAACCCCGGGCGACAGTGCCGCCGACGCCCTCGACCACGCCCGCCGCCAGATCAACCGGCTGCTCGGCGCCACCCACGGCACCTTCGCCCAAGAGGTCCGCCTCGCCGACCCCCGCAACCACGCGATCAAGTGCTTCCTGGATGACCCCGACGACCCCGACGCGTTCACCGTCGACCTGATGCCCGCCCTGCGCCAGGCCGACGGCAGCCTGCTGATCCCCGAGAAGCTCAACAACGTCTGGGTCCCGGCCAACCCCGAATACCTGATCGCGAAGGTCGCCGACCGGCAGGCCGAGTGGGGTCACTTCCGTCCGATGGTCCGCGTCCTGAAGGACTGGCGGCAGACCGCTCCCGTGGACGGACGAGTGAAGTCCCTCGTCATGGAAGTCCTCGCCCTGCACTGCCTGCCCACCGGCGGCAACCGCGCCAACGGTCTCAAATCCTTCTTCACCTCTGCGGCAGTCCACGTCCGTGAGCAAGGCGTTCACGACCCCGCCAACCTGTGCGGCCCCATCCAGCCCGACCTCAACACTCCCAGTCTTGCCGCAGCCTTCGACGACGCCGCCGACATTGCCGACCGCGCCTGCGCCGCAGCCGCAGCCGGTGACACCGATGGCGCCCAGCGCATGTGGCAGCAGATCCTCGGCGACAACTTCCCCGCGCCGGCGGCCCCCGCCAAGAAGGCCAGCGCCGCGGTCAGTAGCGCGCCCGCCCTGCTCGTCTCCCGCCCAGTCAAGGACGCTCCGCAGGGATGACCAGCTCTCCGCCGCCCTTCCCAGCGATCGTCCCCGTGCCCTGGTGGGATGCCGAACCCCAACGTCTACGCCGCGACCAGGAAGAGATCACAGGCCAGTTCCCCGAGCTAGATTGGAACCCCGAGGGAGCAGGCGCTTGGGAAGGCATCCTGCCCCGGTGGCCGTTCACGCGCCCCGAGCCGCCAGCCCTGCAGGCGTGGTTCCCCGAGGGCCTGCGAGTGCGCCTGTCGTACTTCCAGGCACACCCCATGGTCGCGCCACTGATCTACCCGCTCGACCCGGAACCCCTCGCCGTGGAGTGGACCCAGGAAAAGTGGCACGTCAACGGTGACGGCAGCCTGTGCTTGCTGCGTGAAGACAGCGCCTGGACGGGCCGAGAGTCCGTCACCGATCTCCTGTTGAAGGCCGCGGCATGGCGTGTCGAGTACGCCCTCGTAAAGCTCGGAGGCATCGAACAGATGACCCTCCACGGCATCGTCGACGACGCCCAACACGACCACCTTCTGGCCCAACCGCCAGCACCGGTCGAGGTACCCGACGCAGAGGAGCACGAGCAGTCGTGATGATCCTCGTCTCCCGTCGGGCCGCCGACCGGCTGCAGCAGGCCGGCAACTGGGGCCAGGTCGTCGTCCGCCGTAACACCGTGGAGGAGTTCGGCGCCGTCACCGGGGTCTCCACCCACGACGGCAGTGTCCTACCCGTTCCTCTGGAACCGACCGACCACGTTCTCACCCGCGTCGACGGCACCGTGCACGGGATGTGGTACCGCGTCGACCCGTTCCTCCACGTCCTCTGGCTCCAGACCCGCGCCCGTAGCGGCACCGCACTCAACCTTGATGTCTTCAAGGAGTCGCTGAAGGGCGGCTTCAGGATTCCCGGCCCCGACCCGTACATCGCGCTCACCTGCGCCCATCAACCCGAGGCGGCGTTCCCCGGCCTGAACCTTCCCGACATCGTCGCCTGGGCTGTGTCCCGCGACGGCGCCCAGCCCCTCATCGCACAGGTCGAAGCACCAACAACCGGCATCGCCCAGCTTCAAGAACACTGGCCGGTATCGGAGCTGCAGGACGCCCACGTTGCCCTGGTCGGAACAGGAAGCATCGGCAGTGCCGCGGCCCACGCCCTGGCCGGCTACGGCATCGGCCGCCTCACCCTCATCGACCCAGACCGCCTCGCCTGGCACAACCTCATCCGCCACACCAGCGCCAGCCGCCAAGTCGGGCGCCTCAAGGTCAACGCCCTGACGGAAGAGCTGACGGCCAAGTACCCCGACACCCGCTTCCGAGGCCACCCCTGGGACGTACTGGCCCATGCCGATCACCTGCGCAGCCTTCTACCAAACACCAATCTCATCGTCTGCGCCGCGGACGGTGTGGCTCCCCGACGAGTGATCAGCCACCTCACGCGACGCGCTGGCCGCACAGCGGTTCTCGCCTGCGTCCTTCAAGACGGCGCCATCGGGGAGATCCTGCGCCTTCGCCCTTGGGCCGAACACGGATGTCTGGTCTGCCGCCGCAACGCGCTACGACACGCCAACAGCCTCGACCCGGAACCGGACCTCGACGCTGGCTATGGCACAGGAACCCGCCACCGGCCCATGACGGCTATCGGCTCTGACCTCCACCTGGTCGGACAGTTCGCCGCGAAGGCCGCCGTCGCGACCATACTCGAAGGCTTCGGCCAGACCGACCAGCGCCTCCCCGGAGAGCACGCCCTCATTGCGCTGCGGCGGCAGCCCGACTGCGCCCCGCCCTTCGATCTGCAACGCACCGGCGAGGTCCGGTGGCTGCCAGCCACCCCGCCCGAACCGCATTGCCCAACCTGCGGGGTGTAGGCGGACAGCAGGGAGCGAGCCCTGGGCGTCCGCCATACCGGCGCTCCGGGCAGTCGGGGTCCGGATCGATCAGCTGGCCGGAAAGCACCCGGCGCACTCACACGTACACCAGCACGCCTTCATGCACCCTGCACGCGCTCCCGTCGTGACGGCTAGCCTCCTGCGCTAGTAACCGCCGGTACGACGCTGGGGGAAGCGTGAAGCCTGCCAAGGATCCACTGTCCGTCCTCACGAGCACGTCGAACCTGGCTGTCAATGCGAGCGCGGAGCTCGAAGGTCTCGTCGATGCTGCGTCTGCAGATGAAGACGCGAAGCGCGAGAAGAAGAACATGGAGCCGCTGAGGCGCAAGCCCCAGCTCCACGCGGTCGCGGACCGTGGCACGCTGCCCCTTGAGGCTTCGCTCTGGGAAGTGCTGCACACACTCGGTCGCGCGATCGCCGTGTCCCAGCGCGGCGCCGGCCGCGGGCTGGCCGAGCACTGGGCCTGTTTGAAGTACACCCAGGCCCTCGGCGGGCCCGAAACGGGGTTCTTCGGGATAACGCAGGAGGGCATGAGGACGGCCAGGTACTACAAGGCACTGCAGTCCCAAGAGCTCGGCGTGGCCCTAGCCTTGACCGTGGCACGTCGCCTGCTGCAGCTTCAGCACCCTGGGTACATGGTGTCGTTCACTCCCGCCGACATCGCCCTGAAGGCCGGCTTCGTCCTCGCCTCCGCCGACGCAGCCCGGAAGAGGAATCCCTTCGGTGACGCCCCCAGCAGTGTCGGCTATGCGTACCGGCCCGACTTTTTCGCGGAGGTCTGGAAGCCGGGCGAGGCCTCGCTCGCCGTGCCAATCGCCGTCAAGGGGAACCACAGCGGCCCTGCGGCTTCTCACTCGCAGCTGAGCTCGGCCGCAGTGCATGTCGAAGCTGTCCACATCGGACCGTGGAACGAGACCCCCGCCCTGGTGTTCAGCACCGAACTGCCGCCCGAGGGACCGCTGCGCATCCATATGCTGCAGGCCGAAGGCACTGGTGGCCGACTCAGAGCATCGACGCGTCCGGAGACCCACCTCGACCACCCGACCAAGCAGGAGAACATCTTTCCTGGGATCCGTGTCCCCCAAGACGACACGGACCAGCCGAAAATCGACACTCCCTCCGGTTGCCACATCGACGGCGAACACCTGGAGTGGTTCCAACAGGTCCTCGGGCGTACCGCCGCCGCAGCCCTGGGCGCCTTCGCCGGCCATGACGCGACCACAGCCCGCTACCTCCTGCCGCGCCAGGGGAACGAGCGGTTCACCGAGGCCGTACACGCCGCCACCCACAGCGTTCACGACGCCCATTACAAGCTGGCGGGCCGCCAATACGTCGGCACCGACCACGTGTTCCGCCTCAATCACACCCGCATCGAGGCCTTCTCGGGCATCGATGCAGACCTCTTCGAGGACCTCGCCAAGGGTCGCCTCGACCAATACAGGAACACGATCTACCGCGACTGGCAGCACCAGCAGCTCATAACATGGGACCCGGACTGGAACGGGCCCGTGTCAGTCGACAGTGATGGCACGGTCCTCGCCATCCACTCCGTTGACATCCGCAGCGCCCCCACCCGCAAGAGCCATCGCCAATAGCCTGCCCGCCTTCAAAGCAGACCTCAATTCGCTGTTGTCCCCGGGACTCCCTTCGCCAGCCTTCTCGACACGCTCGCAACCATCCACCGAGGACGACACCAGCAGCCCTCACCACACATCCCCCGGAGCGTCCCAGGTATCTCGCCGACGTGCTCTCGATGCACGTGGCCGGGAGGTCGGCCTCGCCCCTGATGAGCCTGACCGGACGAACAATTCTACGAGGGCCTTGATCGACGGATTCCTCGCAGCGTGCTCTTTGTCCGAGCGACGCGGCTCGTCGTGAGGGGCCCGCCCCACTTGGTAGTCGGGACAGGCCTCGGGCACGGTTCAGCTCCGTCCCGCGGAATACAGCAGTGGCGACGCATCGGCGTGGCGAAGTACCGATCGCAGCACGCACCCCTACTTGAGCGCTACTTCCTGGCCTCGGCGGTCAAACGATGGAAGACTAAGTTCCGGCTCCCCGCTAACAGCGTTTTCCCAACGTAGCATCAGATCATCAGCCCAGGCCGGCTCGATGTCATACGCATACGCCACGAGACCAGTGACGTGGTGAATTAGGCCATCAACGGAGCTGAAGTTAGTGTGCCTTGCGTGATCCTTAAAACCAAACCTTTCCACACCACGCACATGAAGCAAGATCCGCTGTCGCATCTTCCTAGTCAATCGAACTGATTCCCCGTCGACAAGCAGACCCAGAACAACCTTCCGCGCCCCAGGTGGCACAATCCGCGTCTTCTGGCTGTGCACCGTGAACCCGCTTCTTTGAATTATCCTGCCAATCCGATTCATAATCGCCAGGACTTGATTCCGATTAAATGATTCACCTGACGAAAAGGTCATATCGTCAGCGTAGCGCGTATAAACGAGGCTATGCCGATCCGCAATTTTTCGAAGCTCCCTATCAAGCGGGGCAGCAACCTGGTTTGCAATTGCACCGCTCGTTGGCGCCCCCTGGGGCACGAAACCCAGGTAAGGCTTCGCATAATCCCTAATCTGCACATAGCTATCAGGGGCGACTTGAAATCGTCTCATATCTCGATCAACGTGGCCAGCATACCTAGTGCAGATCCTTGCGAGCTCCAAAGCCGGCAAAGGCCTATATCCAGCCGTGCTGAAAATTCGATAAACAGAGATCTCGTCAATGGACTCGAAGAAGTTTCTGATGTCCATCTTGAGAAGCCAGCTGGCGCCGAGGTGCTGGCTGGCGCATTTCTTAATCGATCTGCCACGCGAGTATGCATAGCTTGATCTGTCGACTGGCATCCTGTCAAGGATATGCGTCAAGATCCACTGCTGCACATGAAGAAGGGAAGGCTCAGGCGAGGAAATTGCTCGCATATTTCGACCATTGCGCCTTGGGATCACAATATCGGAGTATGGGTCTTTGTGGCGAGTAACGATGTCACGCAAATACGCGTAGTTTACCCCGGTGCTGTGAGCCAAATGCCCTAGGGACAGGACAGATGAAAGGCCTTTTGATTCAACTTGGCTCGCCGCAGCAAGGGCGTTTCGAATGACTTCTTCGGCGACCTCAAGGCGAATGCCGTTGATCCGATAGAGGTGAGGGGAGTCAGTAATCATCTACCTTCGAATTTCCGCGACGCAGTCGTGGCGTGAACCGCGCCCAAGACCTCGCAGGAGCAGCGCGGTTCGCGTCAAGAGGCGAAGCGCGGGTTTGATCCAAGCGTG
>NZ_JBEZUT010000155.1:0-19877 GCF_040636595.1 Kitasatospora sp. NPDC036755 | reverse complement strand
CGCCCCCCGCCCCGCCGCCCCCGCGCGCGCCCCCGGGCCCCTCGCCACGGCGCTCGGCGGCTGAGGCGGGAACGCTCAGCACGTGCGCGGTGAGCGAGGCGTGGGAAGTCGGCCGGGCCGACTTCTCGTGCGGGAAGCCCCCCGTTGCCGCTCCTGCTGAGCCGAAGCGGCACCGGGCAGATTGCACGGTGCTCGGCCGCCGTCGCTCGCACGCCAGTCCTGGAGGAGGGCAGCCGGCGCCGCCGGGTTACGGGCGGGTGCCTGCCGTGTCGACGACGGCGCGGGCGAGGACGGCCATCTGGCCGGTGGTGTCGCCCTTCCTGAAGGTCGCGCCGCCGGTGAGGGCGACAGTGCGCTCGCCGAGGAAGGTGTAGTCAGTGCGGTCAAAGATCCACTGGGCCTCGGACCTCCCGCCGATGTCCCGGCGCGCGACGGCGACGCCGGGGCGGCCGGCCCCGTCGGTCACCGAGTCGATCACCGTGACGCCGGGGATCTTCGCGGCCGCCCGGTAGAGCGCGGCGCTGACGGCGGGCGGGGCGATCTGCAACATCAGGAGCTCGCCGACGGTCTCGAACGCCTCCGCTTCGGGGCTGGACCCGTGGCCTGCGGTGTCCGCGTGGATCTTGGCCAGCAGCGCGTCCGGGTCGGTCGGCAGGGCGGCGACGTAGGCGTAGCTGCCGATCCTCCCGTCGTACGGCACGGGTTCGGCCTCACCGTGCTCGTCGCTTCCTCCGGGGTTCGGCAGGTGCCCGTCGATGAGCAGCAGTCCCCGCTTGCTGCCATCGACGGACAGCCAGTCCTCCCGGGTCCGCGACACCTCGCCGCCTGCCTCCTTCCACGTCTCCAGGCTCTTCACATAGATGAACTGGTCCCCGCGAGCCGCCGGGGCGGGCTGCTGCTCGGCGGCCGCCGCCGCGCGGTTCAGGACGACGGCCGCGACCGGTCCGCTGGACTCGGTGGACGGACTCGGCTGCCCGCCGCCGACCAGGACCAGGGACAGCGCCAGGCCGCCCGCCAGGGCGGGCAGGGCCACCCAGCCGAGCCGGATCCGCCGGGGCGCGGCCACCGGCCCGCGCGCGAACTCGCTCATCAGGTGCCCCCGCAGCTGCCGCCGGCGGTCGGCGGAGAGCCCCGGCTCCTCGGGCGTCGGCAGGAGTTCGTCCTCGTTCATCGGGTTCATCGGGTCCTCCCCTGGGTCGTCGACCTGGCCGCTCCGCTGCGGCCACCCCGTACCTGTCCGGTGCCCGACGGGAGTTCCCGCCCGCCCCGGAGCTCCTCGTCCGCCAGCGCGCGCAACTTGGTACGGGCTCGCGAGAGCCGGGAACGCACCGTGCCGATCGGCACCCCGAGTGCCTCGGCCGCGCTCTCGTAGTCCAGGCCCGCCAGGACGCAGAGTCCGAACACCTCGCGCTCGGCCTTCCGCAGCCCGGACAGCGCCCGCCGGACGGCGGCGAGCCGGGCGTCGTCGTCGAGCCGCCCGACCAACTCCTCGGCGAAGTCCGGCAGGACGCCGCGGTCGGGTACCCGCGCCATCGCCGCCCGGTGCCGCCGGGCGGCCCGGGTCGTGTTGCGCAGTACGTGGGCGGCGATCCCGAACAGCCAGGGCCGCACCGGCCCGTCGTCCTCCCGCAGCGTGCCGCGCAGGCGCCAGGCTTCGAGGAACGTCAGCTGGACGACGTCCTCGGCGGCCGCCCGCTCCCCCAGCACCCGTGCCGCGTACCGGTACAGGTCGTCCGCCGTCTCATCGAACAGCTCCCCGAACGCCCACTTGTCCCCGCTCCTCAATCGTGCTCGCTGTGACAGTTCCACGTCCCCCACCTGTCCGCACGGGCTGCCGGGTTCCCGCCGGGTACGGCGCAGGCCCCGCCGAACCCGGTGGTTCGTCGGGGCCTGCGCCGGTCCGCTCGCGGCCGTCCGCTCAGGAGCAGTAGGTGTTGTGCTTGACCAGGGCGAGGGCGGCGACCTTGCCCTCCGCCATGGTGAACTCGTAGAACCAGTCCGGCCCGCCGTTGCCGCTCTCGGCCGGGAGCTCGAACTTGCCGTCCCCGGCCGGCTTGAGGTCCTTGCCCGCGTAGGCCTGCTTGAGTTCCTCCTCGGTCGAGCCGGCGCCGACGCCCTCGGCGGTACGGGCGTCCGCCGGGGCGACCACCTGGCGCAGGCCCGTGGTGCCGAAGTTGACCCGGCCGGTGGCGAGGAAGGCCTGGTCCCGGGCCTTGCGGGCGGGCGCGCCGAGCTCCAGGTCCTTGTCGAGCGCGGCGATCTCCCGCTGGTCGACGGCGTCCTGCGCGATCAGTTCCTGGAGGCGGTTGTTGTACTCCTGCAGCTCCTTCACCGACGCCCCGGGCTTCAGCGGCGGGACCTGCTTCCGGTTGGCCTTGATCTCGTCCATCCTGGCCATCGCCTTGGTGGCCTTCTCGTGGGCCTCCTTCTCGGTGGCCATCCGGACCGGGTCCGGCGCCGGGCCGCCCTTGTACACGTAGTCGGTGCAGCCGTTGAGCACCGAGACCGGCGCCGCCTCCAGCGCCCCGGAGGCGAGCGCCTCGTCCTTGGTCATCGACAGCTGCAGTCCGCGGTAGCCGCCGGCGCCGAAGGGCTGCGGCGGCGTGCTCGCCGCGGCGGCACCGCCCTTGTCCCCCTCGCAGGCCGCCGCACCGGCCACGACCAGAGCAACCGTCAGAACCGCTGTCGCCGCACGGGTGTTGCGCGTCTTCCCCACCGTGATCACTCCCCTTGTTCGATTGCACACAGTAGCGAACATCGGGGTGGTATTCACAACCGGTTACCGATTGCCGGAGGGGCCCGCGCCCGGACCCCTCCCCTTCGCACGGAAGCCGCGTACGCCGCCCGGTGGGCCGGCCGGTCAGCCGGCCGGGGGCCGGTCGGCGAGGCCGCGGGTGTAGTGGGCGGCGGCGATGACCGAGGCCATCAGCTCGGAGTCGAGCACCGCGGCGTCGGCCAGCCTGGTGGCGGACGCGTGGGAGGCGAGCAGCGTCTTGGTGACCCGCAGGGCGGCCTCGGAGCGGCGGGTGATCGGCCGGGCCAGCTCGTCCACGATCCCGTCCAGCTCCTGCTCCGGGACGACGCGTTGCAGGATGGCGAGCTCCCGCGCCTCCACCGCGCCGACCGGGCGGCCGGTGAGGATGATCTCGCGGACCCGGGCCGCGCCGACCTCGTGGAGCAGCCGGGGCAGCAGGCCGCCCCAGGCGACGGGCAGCCCCAGGGCCAGTTCGGGCAGCCGGAAGACGGCGTTGTCGGCGCCGGCCCGCAGGTCGCAGGCGAGCGCCAGGGCGAAGCCGGCGCCGGTCGCCCGGCCCTGGACCCGGGCGATGGTGACGGCGGGGTTGTTGGTGAGGGCGTCGCAGACCCGGCGGGCCTTGTCCCCGTAGCTCCGTATCCGGCCGCCGGTCGGGTCCTCGTCCAGGCCCGCGAAGAGTTCGTCGCGGTCGCCGCCGAGGCAGAAGTCCCGGCCGGCCGCGGACAGCACGATCACCCGCACCGCCGGGTCGGGGACGGCGAGGAGGACGAGGAGTTCGTCCAGCATGGCCGAGGTCACGGCGTTCCCGGTGTCCGGGCTGTCCAGCTCGACGTGGAGCACGGCTCCCCGGAGCTCGGCACGGACCGTACGGACGGGGACGGGGGCGGCGGGGGTGGCGACCGGGGCGTGGCCGGGCACCGGCTCGGGCGCCGCACCGGATGCCGTCCCCGGCTGCGGGGCCTGGGGGTACCAGCCGGCCGGTGCCGGCGGGTACGGCGCGTACGGCGGCGGCTGCATCGCGTACGGCGGGTACTGGGGGGCCTGCGGGGGGAGGTTCACGCGGCCACCTTCAGGGACGTCACCCGGTGGAAGACCATCCGGGGCGCGTGCTCCGGCGGGCTCACCGCCCGCAGGGTGGGGAAGCCTTCCAGCAGCCGGCCTAGCAGGGCGCGCGCCTCCAGCCGGGCCAGGCCCGCGCCGAGGCAGTAGTGGGCGCCGCCGCCGAAGGTGAGGTGGGTGCCCCGGCGGAGCGGGTCGAAGGTGTGCGGGTCCGGGTTGCGGCGCGGATCGCGGTTGGCCGCGCCGTACATCACGTGGACCATGGTGTCCTTGGGCAGGAACACCCCGGCCAGCTCGGTGTCCTCGCCGGCGACGCGGCTGTTGACGCGGATCGGCGGGTCGTAGCGCAGTGCCTCGTCGATCGCCTCGTCGATGTGCTCCGGGTGCTCCCGCAGCCAGTCCCACCGGCCGGGCGTCCGCAGCAGCTGCCACACCAGCGAGGAGAGCAGCGTCGCCGTGGTCTCCAGCGAGGCGATGGTGACGAACATGGTGAGCTGGTAGACCATCCGGTCGGTGGCCTCGCGGTCGGACTCCAGCGCGTCCCAGGTGCGGATCCAGCCGGCGATCACGTCGTCGCCGTCGTTGTCGCGGCGTTCCCGGACGAGGCGGGTGAAGTACTCGCGCAGTTCCATGGTGGCCTGCTCGGAGACGGCGAGCTGGCTCTTGGTGGGCAGGAGTTCCTGGGCGTGCACCTGGTTGTGGGTCATCGACAGGATGTGCGGGTAGTCCTCCGGCGCGATGCCGAGCCAGCGCCCGATGGTGCCGATCGGCAGCTGCTCGGCGACCACGGAGGCGAAGTCCGCCTCGCCGTCCGTCCGTATTCGCTCGGCCAGGCGGTCCAGCAGCCCGGCGGCGTCGGCCTCGATCTCCGGCACCATGTCGCGCAGGGTGTTCCGGTCGAAGAGGCTGCCGAGGCTGCGCCGCTGCCGGGTGTGCTCGGGGGCGTTGAGCCGGGAGAGGGTGCGGCTCATCTCCTGGGTGGCGACGGCCTCCCAGCGCTCCGTGCCGCTCTGCCGTTCCTGCCAGGCGAAGTCGGGGACGAGCCAGGTCCTGCCGCGCAGGACCTGGTCGCACGCCTCGTAACCGGTGACCAGGTACCCGCCCCAGGGTGCCGGGACGAGGTCGCCCATGGCCCGCAGCTCGTCGTAGACGGGGCTCGGGTCGGCGAGCCCCTCGGCCGACCGGAGCCTGCGCAGCAGCGGGACGGCGGCCCGGCGGTCGGCCCTTCCGTCAGGACGCTCCGGATCCGCGGGGCGGGCTTCCAACATGGCGGTCACACGGGGCTCCTTCAACGCGCGGGCGGGCAGTACGGCGGCGTACTACCCAGCACCAGCGCGCTCAAGCATCGATCCGTGTTGCCCCCGTCACGTAATGAACGCGTGTCGCACACCATTCACCTCGCGTCGGCCGAAGGACTCTTGACGGCGCGACGGCCCGTGCTCCCGGAACCGGGGCGCGACGGTCCGCGGCCCCGCTCCCCGGGGGGGAACGGGGCCGGGCGGCCATCGGAACCCGGGGCCGGGCGGGCCCCGGGGCGCCTCAGAGCCGGAAGACGTCCAGGAAGGAGCTCCACCAGCCCTTCTTCTGCGGAGCCCGGGCGGGCCCGCCGGCGGCGGCCTGCGGGTACGCCTGCGCCTGCTGCTCGGCGCCGCCGTGCGACGGAGCCGGGGCGGCGTCCACGACCGGCGCCGCGGTGCGGGCGGCCACCGGGCTGAACCGCACCGGGAGCGAGACCAGGCCGCGCTGGAACGGGCCCGGCCGCCACTCCACGCTCTCCGCGGGCACCGCGAGCGTGACGTCCGGGAGCGCGTTGAGCAGGCACTCGATGGCGCTCAGGGCGATCAGCTGGGCCGGGGACTTGGCCGGGCAGGCGTGCGGGCCGGCGCCCCAGGCCAGGTGGGCCCCCTTGCTGAGGGTCAGTCGGGCGTCGGTCAGCGCCGGGTCGGTGTTGGCGGCGGCGAAGCTGATCACCACCGGGCTGCCGGCGTCCATCGGGACGCCGCCCAGGTTGAGGTCCTGCATCGGGTAGTGCGTCGCGTAGTTGGCGATCGGCGGGTTGTTCCACAGCACGTCGTCGAGGGCGTCCTCGATGCGCAGCCCGGAGCCGCCCTCGCCGGACAGCAGCAGGAGCAGCGCGTTGCCGATGAGGTTGCGCTCGGGCTCGACGCCGGCGCCCATCAGCATGACCAGCTGGTCCTTGAGCTCCTCGTCCCGCAGGCCGGCCGGGTGCTGGATGAGCCAGGAGGTGATGTCGTCGCCCGGCTGGCGGCGCTTGAGCGCGACGAGGTCCATCAGGCAGGAGGTCAGCTCCTCGTTGGCCTGGATCACGTCGAGGCCGTCGAAGAGCGCGGACATGCTGCGGGTCAGCCGGTCGCCGATGTCGGCCGGGCAGCCGAACAGCTGGTTGAACAGCAGCAACGGCAGCAGCTTGGCGTAGTCGTTCAGCAGGTCGGCCCGACCGAGCGCGCTGAACTGGTCGATCAGGTAGCCGGCGATCCGCTCGACGTGCCGGTTGAGCCGGTTGTCGTTGAGCCGTTCCAGGCTCTCGGTGACGGCCTTGCGCAGCCGCAGGTGCTCGGCGCCGTCGGTGAAGAGGCAGTTGGGGCGGTAGAACATCATCGGCAGGACGGGGCTGTCCATCGGCACCCGGCCCTCGTTCAGCGCCGCCCAGCGCCGCGAGTCCCGGGCGAACATCCCCGGGTTCTGCAGCACCCGCAGCGCCGCCTCGTGCGAGGTGACCAGGGTGGCGTCCACCCCCGGCGCCAACTCCACCGGTGCGGCGGGACCGTTGGCGCGCAGCTTGTCGTACACCGCGCCGGGGTCGGCCGAGAACATCTCCCCGTAGAGCGGTGTGCTCACGCCGGCGTGCATCGGGCAGCCCGGCGGAGGCGACTGCGGGACGGGGCGCTGCAGAGATTCCATGGGTCGTTCCTTGGAGGTGGCCCCCGGGCGGGGACCGGGGAGACGTGAGGGGAGGAAGGCGTGGGGGAAGTCAGGAGGCGCGGTCGAGCAGGTGCCGGACGAGCGTCAGCAGGGCGTTGGCCGAGGAGCGCTGGTCCCGCGCGTCGCAGAACACCACCGGGGTGTGCGGCAGCAGGTCGAGCGCCTCGCGCAGCTGGTCCTCGGTGTAGTCACTCTGCCGGTCGAAGCTGTTGACCGCCACCGCGTACTCCAGGCCGTACTGCTCGATCAGGTCGATGACGGGGAAGGTGTCCGCGAGGCGGGTCGGGTCGGCCAGCAGCAGCGCTCCCAGCGCGCCCCTCGCCATGTCCTCCCAGAGCTGCATGAACCGCTGCTGGCCCGGCGTGCCGAACAGGTACAGCACCAGGTCGTCGCCGAGCGTCAGCCGGCCGAAGTCCAGGGCGACGGTCGTGGTCTTCTTGTCCGGTGCGCCGCGGAGGTCGTCGACGCGGACGGACGCCTGCGTCATGCTCTCCTCGGTGCTCAGCGGGGCGATCTCCGACAGGGCCCCGATGAGCGTCGTCTTGCCGACCGCGAAGTGCCCGACGACCAGGATCTTGACGGCGGTCGTCACCGCGCCCGGGACGTAGATGTCCTCAGGCGAACCGGCGTTGAAGTCCATGCAGTACCTTCTCTAGAAGTCTCGGGTCCGGAGCCTGGGCCGGCGGCGGAGCGGACCGCCGCAGCAGCCGCCCCTCACGGATCAGGTCCGTCAGCAGCAGCCTCACGACTCCGACCGGCAGCTCCAGCCGGGCCGACACCTCGGCCACCGAGAGGTAGCCGCCGGAGCACAGCTCCCAGATCGCGCGGGTCTCCGGGCTCGGCAGGCCGGGGAGGTGCTGCTCGGGCGCGACGGTGACCAGGGTGATCAGAGACAGGTCGTCCGCATCCGGTAATTCGCGCCCGCCGGTGATGACGTAGGAGCGGATGAAGCCGCCGCTGACCCGCTGTTCCTCGCCGCCCGTCATGAGCCGCTGAGCGTGCTCTGGCGCGGCGCCGCCGACATCGCCCGCCCGAGTGCGCCGACCTGCTGCTGCATCCGGAAGGACATCGCCTCCATGTCGACGTCGGGGGCGGTGGAGGCGGCCAGGTACGCGCCGCTGCCGGCGGCGATGAGGAAGATCCAGCCGTGGTCGTACTCCAGGAGGGTCTGGCGCCAGACCCCGCCGCCTCCGCCGCCTCCGCCGACGAACGGGGCGACCGCGCGGCTCAGCGACTGCATCGAGCTCATCGCGGCGGCGTTGGTCTCCGCCTCGTCGCGGCCTATCCCGCTGGACCTTTCGAGCAGGAGGCCGTCGGCGGAGACGAGGATAGCGTGCCGGGCGCCGGGGACCTGGAGTACGTCGTTGAGCACCCAGGAAAGATCGCGGCTCACTGGATCTCGGTTCCTTCCGTGTTCATGGTGTTGCGCCCGGACAGCGTGCCGCGCTGGAACGCGCCGAGGCGGGACGGCGTGTGCTGGCCGGTGCCGCGCAGCGGCTCCTCGGCCCGGCCGTGGTCCTGCGGAGCGGGGACGACCGACACCGGGCGCTGGCGGCGGCGCCTGGGCAGCAGCCCGTCCGCGGTCGTCTCCGTCCCGGCCACCGCGACGGGCGGGCCGGGCACGGGGACCAGCGGCGCCGTCGGCTCGGACAGCGACACGAGCCGCTGGCCGGCGGCCGGCGTCCAGGGCTGCGCGGGCTGCTCCGCCGGCGCGGCCTGGTAGTCGGGGTAGCCGTTGTGCTCGGCGACGGGCGGGGCCGCGACCTCGCTGCTGAGCAGCTCGGCCGGCAGCAGCACCACGGCCCGCACGCCCCCGTACGGGGAGACGGAGTCGACGGAGACCCGGAAGCCGTAGCGCGCGGCCAGCATGCCGGAGACGGCGAAGCCGAACTTCGGGGGGTTGCCCAGGCTGGTGAGGCTGATCGGCGCGCCCGGGTTCAGGAGCAGCGACGCGCGGTCCTTCTCCTCCTGGCCCATGCCGAGGCCGGCGTCGTCGATGATCAGGCAGACGCCGGTGGGGACGGCCTGGACGCTGACCTCGACGGGGGTGTCGGGGGCGGAGTAGTTGGTCGCGTTGGCGAGCAGCTCGGACAGGACGACGGCGACCGGCTCGACGACCTTGCTGGCGAGCGAGACGCTGACCCGGGAGTGGATCCGCACCCGGTCGAAGTGCCTGATCCGGCCCTGGGCGCTGCGGACCACGTCGAAGACCGAGGCGACGCTCTCGCGGCGGCCCAGCCAGCCGCCGCAGAGCACCGCGATGCCCTGGGCACGCCGGCCGAACTGGCTGTTCGTGTGGTCGATCGTCATCAGGTCGGCGAGGATCTGCGGGCTGTCGCCGTACTTCCGCTGCACCTTGTCGATGACGATCTGCTGCTCGTCGGCCAAGCCCTGCAGGGTCCGCATCGCCGCCTTGAGGACGGCCTTGGTGTCCTCCTCGGCGTCCCGGCGGACGGCCGTCAGCTCGGAGGCGTGCTGGCCCCGCAGCCGGTCGTGCAGCACGGCGAACTCGTCGCGCTGTCTCTGCGCCTGGGCGCTCTCCTCCTCCAGGGAGGCGTTGCGCCGCCGCAGGGCGAGGTTCGTCCTGCGGGCTTGGAGGGCCGCTCCGACGGCTGCGAGCATCACCACGATGAAGACCCAGAAAAAGGGTTCCTGCACAAATGACGTCATGAAACTCTCTTCAGGTGGCATCGCGTGGAGCCGGTCCGGGCTCCGAAGCGCGAATGGGACTGGCGGCCTGGAGCTCCTCCGAAAGGCACCCGATGACACTCACATCGAGGTGCTTTCCGGCACGAGACCTGCGGCGACGCCTATCGCGGAGTCAGCCTACTGCAACTCATGCCATGTCAGAACAGATGCCAAAAAGGGCAGTTGGGGCGAAATTCCACGACCTGTCGGGAACTCTGGTGCCAAATGGCGGAGTTTGTGATGCCGCGTTAACCGCAGGGACACATCCCGCGCACTTCCCGGTTCACGCGCAGAGTGGTTCCGCCGTCACGCTCCGGAATTTCGCGGCCTCCCGGAGAACGGCCGCGGGGACCGGGCGGCGGCGGGGACCGGGCGGCGGCGGGCGCCGGAAACGCGGAAGGGGCCCGCGTCCGTGGACGCGGGCCCCTTCGTCGTAGCCGTCCGTCAGCGCATCGAACCGGTGCGCAGCAGGGTGCGGATGACGCGCATCGCGACCGAGAGGCTGGACAGCTCGTAGTTGTCCGAACCCCTTATGTCGTCGAGGGTGGTGCGGGCGCGGTTCAGCAGGGTCGAGTTGAGCTCGGCCCAGGCGTTGTACCGCTCCTCCGGGGTGGCGGCCTCGGGGCCGCAGGCCAGGATGTCGGCGGTCAGCGCCGCGTGCGCCGCGAAGAGGTCCTCGCGGATCGCGGCCCGGGCCATCGACGACCAGCGGTCGGTGCGGGGCAGCTCGATGATGCGGTCGAGCAGGTGCGAGATCTGGAGCCGGTCGCCCAGGTCGTAGTAGAGGTCGGCGACCTCGGCGACGTCCTTGCCGGAGCGGTCCGCGACCTCGGCGATGTCCAGGGTCGGGAAGACCGAGGAGAGGCCGGCGATCCGGGTGGCCAGCTCCTCCGGCACCCCGGCCGCGGCCAGCTCGCCGTACACCGACTCGAACCAGGCCAGGTCCTCGCCGCGCAGCGGCTTGGGCAGCGAGGCCCAGACCTGGTTGACCCGGTCGTGGAAGAACTCGATGGTGCCGGCGATGTCGAGCGGCTGGCGGCGGTTGTTGAGCATCCACCGGGTGGCGCGCTCGACCAGGCGCCGCGAGTGCAGGCGCATCTTGGTCTGCACCCGGGCCGGGACCTTGTTGTCCAGGTCCTCGATCTCGGCCCAGATCGGCTCCAGGTCGAAGACGGCCCGCGCGGCGGTGTGCGTCCGGGCGATCTCCTCGTAGGTCGCGCCGGTCTCCTCCTTCAGGCGGAAGGCGAAGGTGCAGCCACCGCGGTTGATCGTGTCGTTGACGATCAGCGTGGTGATGATCTCGCGGCGCAGCGCGTGGTTGTCGATCGCGTCGGCGAACTTCGCCCGCAGCGCGCTCGGGAAGTACTCGTGCAGCGAGGCGCGGAAGAACGGGTCGTCCGGCAGCTCGGTGGCGAGCAGCTCCTCGGCCAGGATGATCTTGGTGTAGGCGAGCAGGACGGACAGCTCGGGCTGCGAGAGGCCGCGGCCGTTCTGCTGGCGCTCACGGATCTGGCGCTCGGCGGGCAGGAACTCCAGCCCCCGGTCCAGCTGACCGGCCGACTCGAAGCGGCTGATCATCCGGGCGTGCACGTTGACCATGCTGTGCGCCTGGGCGACGGCGTTGGCCAGCACCACGTTCTGCGCGTAGTTGTTGCGCAGCACCAGGTGCCCGACCTCGTCGGTCATCTCGGCCAGCAGGGCGTTGCGCTGCTTGACCGTCATGTCGCCCTCGGCGACGACCTGGTTGAGCAGGATCTTGATGTTGACCTCGTGGTCCGAGGTGTCCACACCGGCGGAGTTGTCGATCGCGTCGGTGTCGATCCAGCCGCCGACGCCCTCCGGGCCGCCGGTGGCCGCGTACTCGATGCGGCCGAGCTGGGTGCAGCCCAGGTTGCCGCCCTCGCCGATGACCCGGGCCCGGACCTGCTCGCCGTTGACGCGGATGGCGTCGTTGGACTTGTCGCCGACCTCGGCGTTGGTCTCGGAGGAGGCCTTGACGTAGGTGCCGATGCCGCCGTTCCAGAACAGGTCGACCGGGGCCTGGAGGACGGCCCGCATCAGCTCGGCCGGGGTCAGCTTGGTCGCCTCGACGCCCAGCGCCGCCCGGACCTGCGGGGTCAGCTGGATGGACTTGGCGCTGCGCGGGAAGACCCCGCCGCCGGCCGAGATCAGCGACCGGTCGTAGTCGTCCCAGGAGCTGCGCGGCAGCTCGAACAGGCGGCGGCGCTCGGCGTACGAGACGGCCGCGTCCGGGTTCGGGTCGAGGAAGATGTGGCGGTGGTCGAAGGCGGCGACCAGGCGGATGTGCTCGCTGAGCAGCATGCCGTTGCCGAAGACGTCACCGGACATGTCGCCGATGCCGACGACGGTGAAGTCCTCGGTCTGGGTGTCGTGGCCCAGCTCGCGGAAGTTGCGCTTGACCGACTCCCAGGCGCCGCGGGCCGTGATGCCCATGCCCTTGTGGTCGTAGCCGGCCGAGCCGCCGGAGGCGAACGCGTCGCCCAGCCAGAAGCCGTAGGACTCGGCGACGCCGTTGGCGATGTCCGAGAAGGTCGCGGTGCCCTTGTCGGCGGCGACGACCAGGTAGGTGTCGTCCTCGTCGTGGCGGACCACGTCGGCCGGGTGCACGACCTCGCCGCCGACCAGGTTGTCGGTGATGTCGAGCAGCGCCGAGATGAAGGTCTTGTACGAGGAGACGCCCTCGGCCAGCCAGGCGTCGCGGTCGACCGCCGGGTCCGGCAGCTGCTTGGCGACGAAGCCGCCCTTGGCGCCGACCGGGACGATGACGGTGTTCTTGACCATCTGCGCCTTGACCAGGCCCAGGATCTCGGTGCGGAAGTCCTCGCGCCGGTCGGACCAGCGCAGGCCGCCGCGGGCGACCTTGCCGAAGCGCAGGTGGACGCCCTCGACCTGGGGCGAGTAGACCCAGATCTCGAACGCCGGGCGCGGGGCCGGCAGGTCCGGGATGGCCTTCGGGTCGAACTTCATCGACACGTAGGAGTGCCAGTCGCCGGAGGCCGCGTGCTGGAAGAAGTTGGTCCGCAGGGTGGCCTTGATGAGGTTCAGGAAGGAGCGCAGGATGCGGTCCTCGTCCAGCGAGACGACCTCGTCGAGGGCGCCGGACAGCTCCTCCAGGATGCCCTCGGTCAGCTCCAGGGCGCCCGAGCGGTGGCTCGGGCTCAGCCGGGCCTCGAACAGGTTGACCAGGAGCCGGGTGGTGTGGGTGTTGTTGCGGAGCGCGTCCTCCATGTAGTCCTGGGAGAACGTGGAGCCCGCCTGGCGCAGGTACTTGGCGTACGCGCGCAGCATCATCGCCTGGCGCCAGGTCAGCCCGGCGGTCAGCACCAGCTCGTTGAAGCCGTCGTTCTCGGCCCGGCCGGTCCAGGTGGCGGCGAAGGTCTCCTGGAAGCGCTCGCGGGCCTCGTCGGTGAGCTCGGTGGCCTCGCGCAGCTTCAGGCCGAAGTCGTAGACCCACGCGGTGGTGCCGTCGGAGCGGCGCAGCGCGTACGGGTGCTCGTCCAGCACCTCGACGCCCAGGCGCTGGAGCACCGGCAGGACCTCGGTGAGCGAGATCGGGCCGCCGACCCGGTAGATCTTGAAGCGGCGCTCGTCGTCGCCGGCGCCGACCGGCTGGTACAGGTTCAGGCGGAAGTCGCCCTCGCCGTGCAGCGACTCGATCTGCTTGATGTCGGCGACGGCGGTGCGCGGCGGGAAGTCGGCGCGGTAGCCGTCGGGGAAGGCGTTGGCGTACTTGTGGCCGAGCTCGGCGGCCTTCTCCTCGCCCAGTTCGACGTGCAGCTGGTCGTGGAAGCCGTCCATCCAGAACCGGGCGGCCTCGGCCAGGCGGTTCTCGATCCGCTCGATGTCCGTGTCGGTGAGCTGGGGCAGCTCGGTGCCCGGGGCGACCCGGACCACGAAGTGCAGGCGGGTCAGCACCGACTCGGTGGCGTACACCGTGTAGTCGATGGTGGCGCCGTTCAGCTCCTCCTTGAGGATGTCGGTGATCAGCAGCCGGATGCGCGTGGTGTAGCGGTCGCGCGGCAGGTAGATGAAGGCCGAGAAGTAGCGCCCGTACTCGTCCTGGCGCAGGAAGAGCCGCAGCTTGCGGCGCTCCTGGAGGTAGAGCACGCTCGTCGCGATGGAGAGCAGCTCGGAGGCCGGGGTCTGGAAGATCTCGTCCCGCGGGAAGGTCTCCATGATCTGGAGCAGGTCGCGGCCGTCGTGGCTCTCGCTGGAGAAGCCGGACTCCTCCAGGACGGCCTGGACCTTGCGGCGCACGACCGGGATGCGGGTGACCGACTCGGTGTAGGCCGCGGAGGAGAACAGGCCGAGGAAGCGGCGCTCGCCGATCGGCTCGCCGGCGGCGTTGAACTTCTTCACGCCGACGTAGTCCAGGTAGGCCGGGCGGTGCACGGTGGCACGGCTGTTGGCCTTGGTCAGGACGAGCAGCTTCTTCTCGTGGGCCTTGGCGCGCACCGGCGCGGAGAGCCGACCGAAGGCCTCGCTGACCGCGTGGTGGGCGTCGTCGTGGCTGTGCGGGTCGGAGCGCAGGATGCCGAGGCCGGTCCCGGCGACGGCCCTGAGGACCTCCTCGCCCTCGTGCTCGACCAGGTCGTACTCGCGGTAGCCGAGGAAGGTGAAGTGGTCGTCGGCGAGCCAGCGCATCAGCTCCCAGGCCTCGCCGACCTCCTGCTCGGGCAGGCCGGCCGGGGGCTGCTCGGCGAGCTCGTCGGCCAGGCGCAGCGCGCTCTCGCGCATCTTGCCCCAGTCCTCGACGACCTCGCGGACGTCGCCGAGCACGCGGCGCAGGTCGGCCTCGATGGTGCGCAGGTCCTCGCGGTCCGTCTCGCGGTCGATCTCGATGTGCATCCACGACTCGACGGTCGCGTCGGCGGGCCACTCGGTGCCGGCGGCCTGGCTGCGGGAGCAGGCGTCCACGTCCAGGATCTCCAGCAGCTTGCCGGTGATGTCACGGCGGACGAGCAGCTGGGGGTGGATCACGATGTGGATCGCGCGGTCCTGGCGGGACAGCTCGTTGGTGACGGAGTCGACCAGGAAGGGCATGTCGTCGGTGACGACCTCGACCACGGTGTGGCCGCAGGACCAGCCGTTCTCCTCGACCGAGGGGGTGTGGACCCGCACCTCGGCGGTGCCCTGGGGGCGCTTGAGGCCCAGGCGGTAGTGGGAGGCGGCCGCGCCGTACACGTCGACCGGGTCCCGGTCGAGCAGGTCCTCGGGCGCGGTGTGGAGGTAGTAGTGGTGCAGGTACGCGGTCAGAGCGCCGTTGCTCAGGCCCTCTCCCGGCGCCGCTCCCCCCACCTGGCTGTTCTCAGCGGCTGCGGCTGCCTTCTTGAGCAGTTCGGCCTTGGCTGCGTCCAGCTTGGTCTGCATGACTTCTTGGCTCCTGTCGCGCGCCGTTGCGTGACTCGGTGGTGTGTGGATGTACACCGACGGGTCACCGCAATCCTGCCGCACCGTCCGACTGAAAGGGGCTCATGGCACGCATGAAACGCCCTCCCAGCGGGTAGGACGACACGTTCGTCCTGCAGCCACCCGACGACGCCAGCCAGCCTAACCGGATCAATCGAAGGTGCACAGGGACAGGTAGGCGCAAACCCGCAGGAACTCGGGTCCGTCCTGGACAGCATGTCCAAACCGGAGCCCGGTGTTCACTCTCAGCCCATGTGCGGGTGTCCGTGGTGGGTCGGCGGGACGAAGGTCTCCTTGATCGACCGGGCCGAGGTCCAGCGCAGCAGGTTCTGCGCGGCGCCCGCCTTGTCGTTGGTGCCGGAGGCCCGGCCGCCGCCGAAGGGCTGCTGGCCGACGACGGCGCCGGTGGGCTTGTCGTTGATGTAGAAGTTCCCCGCGGCGAAGCGCAGCTCCTCGACGGCCTGGGCGATGGCGTAACGATCCTGCGCGATCACCGAGCCGGTCAGGCCGTACGGGGCGCCGCCGTCGACCCGGCGGAGGACGTCGTCCCAGCGGGAGTCCTCGTAGACGTGGACGGCGAGGATCGGGCCGAAGTACTCCTTCCGGAAGATCTCGCCCCGGTGGTCGGAGGAGACCAGCACGGTCGGCCGGACGAACCAGCCGATCGCGTCGTCGTACTGACCGCCGGCCGCCAGTTCGACCGTCGGATCGGCCTTCGCCCGCTCGATGGCGTCCCGGTTCTTCTCGAAGGCCCGCCGGTCGATCAGGGCGCCCATGAAGTTGGACAGGTCGGTCACGTCGCCCACCGCGAGCGCGTCCACCTCGGCCAGGAAGTCGTCCTTGATCCGCTGCCAGAGGCTGCGCGGCAGGTAGGCGCGGGAGAGCGCCGAGCACTTCTGGCCCTGGTACTCGAAGGCGCCGCGGATCAGCGCGGCCTTGAGGATCTCCGGGTCGGCCGAGCGGTGGGCCAGCAGGAAGTCCTTGCCGCCGGTCTCGCCGACGATCCTCGGGTACGTGCGGTAGCCGCCGATGTTGGCGCCGATGGTCTGCCACAGGTGCCGGAAGGTCGCGGTCGACCCGGTGAAGTGCAGCCCGGCGAGCGCCGGATCGGCCAGCGCCACCGGGGAGACCTGGAGCCCGTCGCCGGTCACCAGGTTGACCACCCCGGGCGGCAGGCCGGCCGCCTCCAGCAGCCGCATCAGGTGGTACGCGGCCAGGGTCTGGGTCGGCGCGGGCTTCCAGACCACCGTGTTGCCCATCAGCGCGGGGGCGGTGGGCAGGTTGCCGGCGATCGCGGTGAAGTTGAACGGGGTGACCGCGTAGACGAAACCTTCCAGCGGGCGGTGGTCGGTGCGGTTCCACACGCCGGGCGAGGAGATCGGCTGGTCGGCCAGGATCTGCCGGGCGAAGTGGACGTTGAACCGCCAGAAGTCGATCAGCTCGCAGGCGGAGTCGATCTCGGCCTGCTGCGCCGTCTTGGACTGGCCGAGCATCGTGGCCGCGTTGAGCGTGTCCCGCCAGGGGCCGGCGAGCAGGTCGGCGGCGCGCAGGAAGACCGCCGCGCGGTCGTCGAAGGAGAGCGAGCGCCACTGCCGCCCGGCGGCCAGCGCCGCGTCCACCGCCGCCCGGGCGTCCTCCCGGGTGGCGTTGCCGAGCACGCCCAGCTTGGCGGCGTGGTGGTGCGGCTGGACGACCTCGATCCGCTCGCCGCCGCCGAAGCGCTGCTCGCCGCCGATGGTCATCGGCAGCGGCACCTGCTCGGCCGCCAGCTCGTCCAGCCGCCGCACCAGCCGCTCCCGCTCCGGGCTGCCCGGCGCGTACGTCCGCACCGGTTCGTTGACCGGCACCGGCACCTCGGTGACTGCGTCGATGGGCATGGCGGCTCCGTCCTGGCGGCTGGTCGGGTGTGACACCAGCCTGACCAGCCGGGGCGCGATCCGCCCGTTCAGACACGCGGACGAAGGACGTGGCGCCCGCCACGTCCGCCCGCCGCCGGAGCCTCCCCCCGGGGGGTCAGCCGGCGATCCGGCCGGCCAGCTCGACCGCCTCGGCCAGGCTGTCCACCACCGGGACGCCGACCGGCTCCAGCTTCTCCCGGGTGTGCGAACCACCGGTGTACAGCACCGCGTGGGCGCCCGCGCCCAGCGCCGCCAGGGCGTCGTCCGCGGCGTCGCCGATCAGCACCGTACGGGCCGGGTCCACCCGCTCGCCGAGCGCGGTCAGGTGCCGGGCCAGGTGCTCCGCCTTCTGCCCGCCGGACGGTCCGCTGCGGCCGTCCACCCGCAGGAAGCCGCCGGTCAGGCCGAAGGTGTCGACCAGCGGCACCAGTGCGTCGTGCTCGTACATCGACAGCAGCGACTGGCTGTTCCCGGCCTCCCGCCAGCCGTCCATCAGCTCGCGCACGCCCTCGGTCAGCCCGCAGGCGGCACTGAGCTCCCGGTAGCGGTCGTGGAACGCGTCGTCGAGCCTCAGCCACTCCTCCGTGGAGGGCATCCGGCCGAGCAGGCGCTGGTAGAAGCGGGGGATCGGGATCTCGTACTGCTCGCGGTACTCCTGGAGGCTCATCGGCCCGATGCCGATGGTCGCGAAGGCGGCGTTGCTCGCCCCGAGCACCGCCTCCATGTCGTGGAAGAGCGTGCCGTTCCAGTCCCAAACGATGTGAGTGCGCACGGGGTGAAACGGTAACCCGGCCGGACGACACGCCGGTAGGACGGAACTCACCCGAGCAGGGAGGGGATCTCCTGGGTCGCGTACCAGAGCAGGTCGTGGTCCTCGGCACCGTCCACGGTGAACTGGGCGTCCTGGTCGCCGGCGTCGGCCGCGGCCACCGCCGCCACCGCGGCGGCCACGTCCGTGACCACCTCGTCGTCGGCCACGTCGGCGTGCACCGAGGCCGCCTTGGCCAGCCGCACCGGGCCGGCCAGCACCACCCGGCCGAGCGAGGCCTGGTCCTGGTACTCGTCGCCGGGGAACGGCCGGACCGAGGCGTCCGCCACGTCCAGGGCCACCACCACGCGGCGGCAGGGGGCCTGCGGGTCGGCGGCCAGCAGCCGCAGCGAGGACTGCGCGGCCCGGTTCAGCGCCGCGTACTCCAGCTCCTCCAGGTCGTCGCTGACGTACCACTCGCGCAGCGCGGGCGTCACCGCGTACGCGGCGGACTGGTCCAGGGCGCCGCCCTCGTGCGCCGCCGCCAGGCCGGCCAGGGTGGTGGGCACGTACACGCGCATCGGGGGCACTCTCCGGTTCGTCCAGCGGGGTTCGTCCAGCGGCACAGATTCTCCAGCGCCCCAAGAATAAGCTCCGCCGGACCGCCCCCGATCACCTCCGGTCCGCCGGCGGGCGCTCGCCGCCGGGGCCGAGCCGGCAGCCGAGCGTCTCCCGGCTGGTGCGCAGGGCGCTCTCCAGGACGGCGCCCCGGCGGGCCGGGTCCATCATGTTCGGGCCCGTCACCGCGAGGTCCGCCGGGGACGGCGCGAGCAGCCGCACCCGGACGCCCTCGGCCCGCAGCAGGGCGGCCTCGCGCAGCAGCTGCCGGGTGACGGCGCGGCGGTAGCGGCTCACCAGCTGGGCCAGCACGCCGCGCGGGCGGTCCCGGTCGCGCCACTCCCGCAGGGCGGCCACGGTGTCCCGGCCGCGCCCGGGGGCGGCGCCGTCCTCCCGCCCGGCCCGGCCCGCCGGGCGGTCCAGCCGCAGGGCCATCGGGGCGAGCACGTACACCTCGTCCAGCCCCCGGCCGAGCATCAGGTCGGCGTTGGTGGCGGACCAGCAGCCGCCGTCCACGTACGCCGAGCCGTCCAGCCGCACCGGCGCGAACCAGCCGGGGATCGCGCAGGAGGCCATCACGGCGTCGGGCACCGGGACGGCCGGGGCACCCGGGTCGCCGAAGACCACCCGGTGGCCGCTGCGGTAGTCCACGGCCACCACCCGCAACGGTGAGGCCCCGGTGCCGGGCACCGTCCGGCCGGGGCCGGGGCCGAGCGGTGCGCCGTCGCCGGGGAGGCCGCCGTCACCGAGCAGGCCGCGCACCAGCTCGCCGATCGGCGCCAGCGAGCCCCGGCCGTGCGGGGCGATCGCCGAGACCATGGTCAGCAGCGGGTACTCGCTCGGGTGCCGGACGGCGTCGCGCAGCAGGCCCGGCGAGCCGATCCCGGCCCGGGGGCGGGGCGGCAGGGCGCCGCCGACGGCGGTGTCGTAGTCGAAGGCCGTCCCGGCCAGCGGTCCCTCGGTGACCGGCACGCCGCGCTGGTGGTCGCGCAGCTGCTCGGGGCGGACGCCACCGGCCAGCATCGCGGCGAGGATCGCGCCGGCAGAGGTGCCGAGCAGGACATCGGCCCCGCCCGGCGGCCGACCGGTGGCCTCCTCGACGGCGCACAGCGCGCCGACCGTCCAGGCCGCGCCGAGCATCCCGCCGCCGCCCAGCACCAGGCCGTACCGGGGCGGGCCCGCGGCGGGCGCGGCGGCGCCCGGGGCCGGTGCCGCCGCTTCCTGTGTCGTCATGCCGGCCGCCCCTCGTCGTGGGAGTCCGGTCGTCCGCTCCCGGTCAGGGTCCGATGGTGCGCGCCGGTCCGGGAGGGCGCAAACGCGGCGGCCGGGCGCCGCCACCCGGTCCGCCCAGTCGGTCCGTCCCCTTTCGGGCCGTACGGTCCGTCCCCGCACGTCAACCGGGTGCCGTCGAACGGCCCGGCCGGCCCGTCGCCGCAGTGGCGGCCTCACCCGGATAGGTGAACTTGTCGACCCGCTCCGGGCGCTCCGGAAACCCGTTGCCGCCCTGCGGGGAAGGCCCCCAGCCTGGGCCCGTCCGTACCCGCACGACCCGACGCCCGCACTGCACGACGCCCGCACCGCCCGATGCCGCACGACCCGACGACCGCACGACCCGACGACCGCACGACCCGACGACCGCACCCCGCCGAGGAGCCCCCGCCGTGACCGTCCACTGCACCGCCGCCCGCGCCGGCGCCCACCTCACCGCCCGCCCGCACCGCCGCCCGCGCGACACCGG
>NZ_JBEZUT010000154.1:0-20023 GCF_040636595.1 Kitasatospora sp. NPDC036755 | reverse complement strand
GGGGGGGGGGTCGGCGGCCGGGGGGGGGGGGGGGGGGGGGGGGGCGGGGGGGGGGCGCCCGCCCCCCCCCCCCGCGGCCGGGCTCTTCCCGGTGGACTCGGGTGCGGGGCTGGGGCTGGGATCGCTCTGGGAGTTCGCGGAAGCGGCTGGCACAAGGACAAGACTGCCTCACGTGAGTGACTGCTCGTGCACACCCCCCGGCGGAGCGGCGCGGTGGCAAGAGTCACACCCCGCGCCCCAGCCACTACGGTGGGGGCGTGACCGAAGCCGCCGACCGCCCCCGCTCCGACCTGCGCCGCACCGCCGAGCGCTACCGATCCGTCCCGGCCGAGGGCGTCGAGACCAGGCACGCGTTCTCCTTCTCCGGCCACTACGACCCGAAGAACACCCACTTCGGCGCGCTGCTCGCGTGCAACGAGGAACTCCTCGCCCCCGGCGCCGGGTTCGAGGAGCACAAGCACCGGGACACCGAGATCCTCACCTGGGTGCTGGAGGGCGCGCTGGCCCACCGGGACTCGTACGGCCACAGCGGGGTGGTCCGCCCCGGGATGGTCCAGCACCTCAGCGCCGGCTCCGGCGTCACCCACACCGAGCGCAACGTCGGCGGCGCCACCGGTCCGGTCCGCTTCGTCCAGATGTGGCTCCAGCCGGACGAGTTCGACGTGCCCCCCGCGTACGGCCTGCGCAAGGTGGAACCGGCGGACGGCGGGTTGACGCTGCTCGCCTCCGGGCTGGCGCGCGACGCCGGGACGGACGCCCTGCGGCTGCGCCGCGGCGACGCCGCCCTCTGGCTGGCCACCGCCGGGCCGTGGCAGCCGTTGCCGCAGCTGCCCGAGGCGCCCTGGCGGTACGCGCACCTGACGGCCGGCTCGCTGGGCTACCGGACCGTCCCCGGGCCCAAGGGCGGCGGCCGCTCGATGGTGCCGGGCGACAGCGTGCGGATCACCGGCGAGGCCTTCGCCGACCCGGCGGCCGGCGAGACCGGCGCCGAACTCCTGCTCTGGGAGATGCACTCGCCGGTCTCGTACGGCCAGGGGCAGTAGGGTCGGCCGGGCCCTTCGCTCAGCCCTGCGCGAGCTCTTCGAGCACCGCGTCGGAGAAGGCCGGCCAGGCCTCGATCGCCCACGGTCCGAAGTCCCGGTCGGTGAGCGCGACGCAGGCCGCGCCGGCCTGCGGGTCGACCCACAGGAAGGTGCCGGACTGGCCGAAGTGCCCGAAGGTCCCGGGGGAGTTGGCGGCGCCGGTCCAGTGCGGGCTCTTGCCGTCGCGGATCTCGAAGCCGAGGCCCCAGTCGTTCGGGCGCTGGTGGCCGTAGCCGGGCAGCACACCGCTGGTGCCGGGGAAGGCGACCTCGCGGGTGGCCTGCCGGAGGGTGGAGGGGTCCAGCAGCTTGGGCGCCTGCAGCTCGGCGGCGAACCGGGCGAGGTCGGCGGCGGTGGACAGGCCGCCCGCGCCGGCCGGGGACTTGTGCGCGGTGTGGATCAGGGTGTCCGTCATGCCCAGCGGCTCGAACACGGCCTCGGCGACGTAGCGGGAGAACTCGATCCCGGTGGCCCCGGCCAGCGCTCGGGCCAGCGCGTCGAAGCCCGCGTTGGAGTAGAGGCGGCGCTTGCCGGGCTCGCCGAACACCCGGTCCTCGTCGAAGCCCAGGCCGGAGGTGTGCGCGAGCAGGTGGCGGACGGTCGATCCGGGCGGACCGGCCGGGTCGTCCAGCTCGAACACGCCCTCCTCGACGGCGACCAGCGCCGCGTACGAGGTGAGCAGCTTGGTCACCGAGGCGAGCGGGAACAGGTGCTGCTGCGGCCCGTGCGCCCCCAGCACCGCGCCGTCGGCCCCCCGGACCACCGCCACCGCGGCATGGGGCACCGGCCAGTTCTCGATCTTCCGCAAGCTCTCCATGGGGTCCGACTGTAGTCGCCGGGAAATTCATCGGAAAAGTGGTGGTGGACGCACCCGGCTACCAGGCTTGCTTGGAGTGCACTCCAACTCGGTAGCGTCGTTCACGTCGCACCACGACAGGGGGAAACGAGCGATGGCCGTACCCGCACGCATCGAGATCGACCTGCGGAGCTGCTCCGAGGTCTACAGCAGCCCGACCGGCGCCCCGGACCGGACGCCGAGGCACACCATCGGCGAGGTCGCCGCGGCGAGCGGGCTGACCGCCCACACCCTGCGCTGGTACGAGCGGATCGGCCTGCTGGACCCGGTCGACCGGGCGGCGGGCGGGCAGCGCCGCTACTGCGACGCCGACCTGCACCGGCTGGCCTTCCTGGGCCGGCTGCGGCTGACCGGGATGCCGGTGGCGGACATGCTCAGGTACGTGGACATGGCCCGCCAGGGCGAGCGGACCTACGAGGACCGGCGGCTGCTGCTGGAGGCCCAGCGCGAGGAGGTCCGGCAGCGGATCGTCGACCTCCAGGCGACCCTCGCCGTCCTCGACCACAAGATCGATCTCTATGCCGGGAAGGTCGCCGACGCCACCGGCGCCCCGGTCAGATGCCAGAACATCCTTGGAGAGGAAGAGCAGAGCGCATGACTCAGACCGTCCTTCCCACCGTCGAACTCGGCACCGGCGGCCCGCTGGTGGGCGTCCAGGGCCTCGGCTGCATGGGCATGAGCGAGTTCTACGGCCCCACCGACACGGGCGAGGCGCTCGCCACCCTGGACGCCGCGCTGGAGGCCGGCGTCACCCTCTTCGACACCGCCGACATGTACGGCTCCGGCCGCAACGAGGAGCTGATCGGCCCCTTCGTCCGGGCCAACCGCGACAGGGTGGTGCTCGCCACCAAGTTCTCCATCATCCGCTCCGAGGAGGACGACGCGGTCCGCGGCATCAGCAACGACCCGGCGTACATCCGGACCGCGGTGGACGCCTCGCTGCGCCGCCTCGGGGTGGACGTGATCGACCTGTACTACATGCACCGCCGCGACCCGGCCGTGCCGCTGGCCGACTCGGTCGGCGCCATGGCCGAGCTGGTGGCGGCCGGCAAGGTGCGCCACCTCGGCCTGTCCGAGGTGACCGGCGCGGAGCTGCGCGAGGCGCACGCGATCCACCCGATCGCCGCGCTCCAGTCCGAGTGGTCGGTGTTCGCCCGCGACGTCGAGCGCACGGCGGTACCGGCCGCGGCGGAGCTGGGCGTCGGCTTCGTGCCGTACTCGCCGCTCGGGCGGGGCTTCCTGACCGGCGCCTTCCAGGACGCCAAGGAGCTCTCCGATAACGACTACCGCCGTAACCACCCGCGCTTCACCGGTGAGAACGCGGCCGCCAACGGCCGGCTCCTCGACCCGCTGCGGAAGATCGCGGCGGCCCGCGGCGTGACGCTCGCCCAGGTCGCGCTGGCCTGGGTCCAGCAGCAGGCCGAGGTGCACGGGCTGGCCGTGGTGCCGATCCCGGGCACCCGCAAGCGCAGCCGGCTCGCCGAGAACGCCGCGGCGGCGACGCTGCGGCTGTCCGCCGAGGAGCTGGCGCTGCTGGAGCCGGTGGCCGACCGGGTGGCGGGGAACCGCTACGCGGACATGACCGGCACCTCGGCCTCGCGCGAGTAGCCGGGCGCCGGCGGCCCCGCCGGGCCGGAGCGCCCGTGGGTGCCGACGACCGTGCGGGGCCGGGGAGTCGATCCCCGGCCCCGCGTCCCGGTCAGACGGAACGGCCCGTCCAGGCGGCCAGCCGGGTGTGCACGTCGGCGTCCTCGGCGACCGGCCGGACGGCGCCGAACGGCACGCCCGGCACCCGCTGCTCGGCGGGCAGCACGAACTCGGCGATGCCCAGGGCGGTCCGGGCCAGACCGTCGTCCAGGGCGAAGCCGTTGTCGAGGCTCCGGGCGATGTCCCCGGAGTGGGTCACCAGCTCCATCAGGTAGCCGCCGACCGCGACCGCCCCGGGCACCTCGCCCCAGGGGGCGAAGGTCGGGCGGCCGAGCTTGGCGTCGTCCGCCCAGGCGGCGGCCACCCGGGCGCGGGCGCGGCCCAGCGCGGCCGGCCAGCCCTCCTCCGACGGGTCCTCGACGGCGGCGACGCAGTCCTCGGCGCGGCCGCCCTCGCCCATGTACGCGAACCGGTGGATGCCGCCGACCACGTGGTTCAGCAGCTGACGCAGGGTGAACTCGGGGCAGGGGGTGGGCCGGTCGAGGTCGGCCGGGGTGACGGTGGCGATCAGCTTCTCCAGCTGGTCGAGGGCGTCGGTGTACTGCGGGCGGGCATCCTGGACGGCGGTCATTCGGCGCTCAACTCCCTGGTGTCGGACGGTTTTTCGGGCTCGGAACGCAATCTCCCAGTAAAACCTGACAACTGCCGTCAGGATTACTGGGATTCTTGGGGCATGAAGGCCGACCGCCTGCTCTCGATCCTCCTGCTGCTCCAGACCCGCGGCCGGGTGCCCGCGACGGAACTCGCCGAGCGGCTGGAGGTGTCCGTCCGCACCATCTACCGCGACGTCGAGTCGCTCTCCGCCGCCGGGGTGCCGGTGTTCACCGAACGCGGGCGGCACGGCGGCATCGGCCTGCTGCCCGGCTACCGCACCGACGTCACCGGCCTGACCGCGGACGAGGCCAGGGCGCTGTTCGTGCTCTCCGCCCAGGGCGCGCACAGCGACCTCGGGCTGGACGGCGCGCTCGGCTCGGCGCTGCGCAAGGTCATGGCGGCGCTGCCGGCCCCGCACCGGCCGGGCGCCGAACGGATCCGCGAGCGGATCCTGGTCGACCCGGCCCGCTGGATGCAGAGCCCCGGCGCGGCCGGCCCCGGCGCCGGACCGGACCTGGGCGAGCTGCAGTACGCCGTCTTCGCGGACCGGCGGCTGCGGCTGAGCTACCGGCACGGCGGCACGCCCGCGCCGGTGGAGTACACCGTCGACCCGTACGGGCTGGTGAGCAAGGCCGCGGTCTGGTACCTGGTCGCCGATCTGCACGGCGAGCCGCGGCTGTTCCGGGCCGACCGGGTACTGGCCGCCGACACCACCGAGGAGCCGGTGCGCCGCCGGGCCGGGGTCGGACTCGGCGACGCCTGGGCGGTGCTGCGCGAGCAGGTGGAACGGCTGCCGAAGGACGTGCCGGTGCGGGTGCGGGTCCGGCGCGGACGGTTGGACATGTTCCTGCGCATCCACAGTGGCCGGGTCACCGCACCGCCGCCGGAGCAGGGCGGCGGGCCGCCCGAGGAGTGGGCCGAGGTGGCGATGGCCTTCCCGGCCCCGGCGGCCGTCCGGGCGCTGCTGGCCTTCGGCGCGGACGTCGAGGTGCTGACCCCGCCGGCCGCCCGGCGCGAACTGGCCCGGGCGGCGGCGGACGCCCTGCGGCTCTACCGGGAGCAGCCGGAGTAGCGCGGGCCGGTCAGGACGCGGGGTTGGCCCGGACCACGTCCTGGTAGTGCCCGAGGGAGATCGCCGCGAAGTTGCGCAGGCTGTCGGTGCCCTCGGCGAAGTAGCCGTTGTGCCCGGCCGCGCGGGCCGAGGAGATCTGCTCGGAGCCGAAGGCGCCGGTGGTCGGGTCGGCGCCGTGGCCGAGCCCGCCGACCTCCAGGAACGGCACGTTGCCGATCCAGTCGCTGGGGTTGCGGGTGGCCCAGACGTGCACGCCGGCGCCCAGTTCGCTGGTGTTCTGCACGCCCATGCCCGGGCTGCCGAAGACCACCAGGTCGGTGATGCCGGAGGTGTCGGAGGGCGAGGCGGCCGCGCGCGGGATCTCCGGGGCGGCGGTGCCGCAGACCACCGAGCCGTACGAGTGGCAGAGCAGCGACGCCGGCGCGTCCGGCCGGGTGGTCTCCTTCAGTCCGGCGAGCAGCCGCTCCAGCCGGGGCGCGGCGACGTCGGCCAGCCGGGAGGTGGCCGCGTCCGGGCCGAGGCCGGAGGGGGTGACGTAGCCGGTCCAGGAGATCACGGCGGTCCGGGTGGCGGGGGCCTGGCGCTGCTCCTCGGCGTACAGGGCGCGGGCCATGCCGGCCGGGGAGCGCAGGGGGTCGGCCGCCTGGTCGTGGTGGCCGAGGTCGGCGTCCGAGCCGGGGACGAGCACGGAGATCCGCTCGGCGTCGGCGAGGTCGCCCCACACCTCGGTGACCAGGCCGCGGCCGCGCGGGTCGAAGGCCAGGATCTGCCGGCCGGGGGCGAGCAGGTGGTCGACGTCGTTGGCGCGGGAGACGGCCAGGGCGCGGGTGTCGGAGTCCAGGGCCTTGTCGCCGGCGCGGGCCCGGGCGGCGTCGCGTTCGGCGGCCAGGGCGATCCGGTTGGCGCGGTAGCGCAGGTCCAGCGGGGCGCCGTCGTAGTTGCCGACGACCAGCGGGTAGTCCTGGATCAGCCGGTCCAGCTCGGTGGGGGCGAGCGAGGCGAAGAACGCCGCGGCGGTGGCCGGGGTGGTGGTGGCCGGGTCGGGCAGGGAGCGGCCGAACGAGTGGTCCTGGACCCAGGCGGCGCTGCCGGCCGGAGGCGTGGAGATCGCCAGCTGTTCGGAGGAGACCGCGGCCGCGGCGGCGGCGCCTCCGGCGTCGACGAGCACCGCGCAGCCGGCGAACGCCCCGATCAGTACCCGCTTCCAGCGTCGACGGTTGCGCACCGCACCAACTCCCTTGGGGTCCGTCACCGTTTCGCGGGCGGCGGCCCGGAGGGTGCGATAGCTCTGCTGACTTCCCTGCGCAAGCCTAGGGCGCCCGAAGGGGTGGCGGGAACGCCTAAACTGTGGGATGGATCACATGAACCAGGGGTGTCCGTACGACGTCTCCCAGTGGTTCGGAGAGCGGCCCGGACGGCCGGAACCGGCGGGCCCGCCGGGCCCCGATCAGGCGTCGAACTCGCGGACCAGGCGCTTCGGTGCCGTCCGCCGCCAGGCCTCGGTGACCAGGTCGCGCAGCTCGTCCTCGTCGACCAGGTCCAGCCGGACGCTCACCCAGCCGTGCCGCCCGACGTACGGGGCGGAGGAGAACACCTCGGGCTCGGCGGCGAGCAGTTCGGCCTGGTCCTCGGGGGAGGCCTTGACGGTGACGCCGGTCCCGTCGGGCGCGCCCATCGCGAAGATCCGGCCGCGGACCCGCAGCGTCTCGATGTCCCAGGTCGGCTCCTGGGCGGCCTCGGGCAGGGCCAGCGCCATCGCGCGGAACTCGTCGAACGTCACCATGGGGGCAGGGTAGGGCAGGGCGCCGACAGCGTGCCGCAGGGGCGCGGACCGATCGGCCCGCGCCCCTGGTGCGTCCTGCCGACGGTTCGTCACACCACGCCCAGCGCGTACGCCGCGAACAGTGCCGCCCCGGCCCCGGCCAGCGCCTTGCCGCCCCGGGAGAAGGCCGTCCACGGGCCGTCGAAGCGGCGGGTGAACCAGCCGAGCGCCACCAGCGCGGCGGCGAACAGCGGCAGCAGCGCCAGCCGGGCGGCCACCCAGCCGAGCGAGTCCGGCGCGGTGGTCAGCCCCGGGACGGCGCCCAGGCCGGCCGCGCCCGGCACCGCGACCGCGAGCATCGCGCTCTGGTGCCAGCAGAAGATCGTCATCGCCGACAGGTTGACCACCACGACCGGCAGCCACAGCAGCGGACGGCGGCTCAGCAGCCGGCCCAGCCGCTCCCGCAGCAGCACCGCGGCGCCGCACTGGAACGCCGCCAGGGCGAGCACCAGCAGGGACGGCGGGTGCGAGTTGGTCCGCGCGGCCCCGGGCACGCCGACCATGCTGGCCGGGTAGTGGAAGACCAGCAGCAGCGCGGCGAACAGCGCGCCGCCGCCGAGCAGCAGCACCCGGGCCGTCGGGCGGCCGAGCCGGCCCTGCGCCCAGAGCACGCCCAGCTGGTAGCCGAACAGCCAGCCCGGCAGGATGTTCAGCAGCGCGACCCAGGACGGCACCGCCTCGGCCCACGGCCCGTAGCGCAGCAGGTCGACGGCGGCGACCGAGGCCACCAGCAGGCCCGCCGACCAGCCGCCCAGCCGGCGCCCGGCGGCCACGCAGAGCGGGGTGAGCGCGGTCAGCCCCAGGTAGACGCCGATGTACCAGAGCGGCTGCACCACCAGGGTGGCGCCGGTGCGCAGGGTGTCCTCCGGGACGCCGAGCGCGGGCAGCAGCGGGAGCAGCGCCGCCCACACGGCCGTCACCCCGAGCACCGGGCGCAGCAGCCGGACCGTACGGGCCCGCAGCCAGCCACCGTAGGTGAGGCCCCTGGCCCGGGCCCGCTCCAGCGAGTGGACCGAGGAGTGGCCGCCGACCAGGAAGAACACCCCGAGCATCTGGAGCACCCAGCTGAGCGGGGCGAAGAAGCCGAGCGTGGAGAGCGGGCTGGCGTTGTGCAGGGCGCCGTCGGGGGAGCGGGTGAGGCCGCCGAGCATCCAGTGGCCGACCGGCACGGCGAGCAGGGCGAGGGCGCGCAGCCCGTCCAGGGCGCGGTCGCGGTCGGCCGGGGTCCTGGCGTCGACCCGGGCGGCGGCGCGGCGCAGGGCGGCGAGCGGTCGGGGGGCGCGGGGCTCCGGGGTACGGGGCCGGGCGGCGAGGGTGCTGGCCATGGTGGTGCTCCTTCCGGTGCGGGCGGGTCAGGCGCGGCCGAGCGCGACGGCGGCGTAGGCGGCGAGGGAGGCGGTGCCGGGGGCGAAGTAGCCGTTGTGGCCGTGGGATCCGGTGGCGGGCAGCGGGCGGGCGCCGAAGCCGGGGGCGGTCGGGTCGGCGCCGTGGCCGAGGCCGAACAGCCGGACCTTGGGCACGTCGCCGATCCAGTCGGAGCCGTTGCGGGCGGTGGCCCAGAGCGGGACGCCGGGGTCGAGGCCGGCCGCCGAGCCGATGCCCATGCCGGGCGAGCCGAGCACCACGAGGCCGGAGGCCTGGGCGGGGGTGGGGCGGGCCAGCCCGCAGACCACCGAGCCGTAGCTGTGGCAGAACACCGTGGGCGGGGCCTGCGGGCGGGTGGTGACGGCGAGTCCGTCGAGCAGCCGGGTGAGGCGGGGGGCGCCGGCCCGGGCCAGGTCCTCGGTGGCGGCGTCCGGTCCGAGGCCGAGCGGGGTGGTGTAGCCGGCCCAGGCGATCACGGCGGTCTGCCGGTCGGTGGCGTCCAGGAGCGCCCGGGCCATGCCGGCGGGGGTGCCGTAGGGGTTGGAGGCGCGGTCGAAGCGGAGCAGGTCGATGTCCGAGCCGGGGACGATCACGGCGGTGCGGCGGGCGGTGGCGAGGTCGCCGAACACCTCGGCGACCTGGCCGCGGCCGCGCGGGTCGAAGGCGAGGATCCGCCGGTCGCCGTCCAGCAGGGAGCGGTAGCGCTCGGCGCGGGTTCGGGCGGCCTCGTGGTCCTGCGGGGTGAGGGCGGGGTCGGCGGCCCGGGCGAGTTCGCGGGTGCGTTCGGCGGTCAGGGCCAGGGTGTTGGCCCGGTACCGGAGGGCGACCGGGGCGCCGTCCAGGTTGCCGACCACCAGCGGGTGCCGGGCGGCCAGGGCGTCCTGCTCGGCCGGGGTCAGCCCGGCGAAGAACGCGGCGACCTCGGCCGGGGTGGCGGCGGCGGGGTCGGGCAGCCGCAGGCCGAGCGAGGTGTCGGTTGTCCAGGCGGCGCTGCCCGGCGGCGGCCCGGTGACCGGGGTCTGGGTGTCGGCGACCCAGCCGCCCGTGCCGAGGGCGACCGTCAGTGCCACCGCGGCGGCGGCGATCGCGCGCCTGGCCCGGAATCTGCGCATGTCCCTGCTCTCCCTCGTCCGTTCGGATGCCGACTCGGTTCGGCCGCCGATTCGGTCCGGTCGCCGCTTCGGTGCGGCTTCCGACGGAGAGGAAGGTAGGAATGCGACGGCCCCGCGGACGTCACACCGCGGGGCCAACTCCCGGGTGCTACCCGGGTATCAGGGGGATATCCCCACCTACTGGCCGGGGGTCACCAGGCCGGACTCGTAGGCGAGGACCACGGCCTGGGCGCGGTCGCGCAGACCGAGCTTGGCGAGGATGCGCCCGATGTGGGTCTTGACGGTCTGTTCGGCGAGGACCAGCCCGGCGGCTATCTCCTGGTTGGACAGGCCGCGGGCGATCAGTTCCAGCACCTCGGTCTCGCGCGGGGTCAGGCCGTTGAGCCGCACCTTGGGGTCGCGCCGCCTGGCCGGGCGGGTGCGGGCGAAGTCCTCGATCAGCCGGCGGGTCACCGAGGGGGCGAGCAGCGCCTCGCCGGCCGCGACCACCCGCACCGCGGCGATCAGGTCGGCCGGCGGGGCGTCCTTGAGCAGGAAGCCGCTGGCCCCGGCGCGCAGCGCCTCGTACACGTAGTCGTCCACGTCGAAGGTGGTCAGCATCAGCACCTTGGGCCGGTGGGCGCCGGGCACCGCCGGGTCGAGCAGCCGCCGGGCCGCCTCCAGGCCGTCCATGACGGGCATGCGGACGTCCATCAGCACGAGGTCCGGGTGGGTGCGGCCGTTGACCTCCAGGGCCTGGGCGCCGTCCGCCGCGTCCCCCACCACGTCGATGTCGCTCTGGGCGTTGAGCAGGGCCGCGAAGCCCGCGCGCACCATGGCCTGGTCGTCGACGATGATCACGCGGATGGTCATGCGGGGGTCTCCCGTGGGGTGTCGGGGCTGTCGGGCCGGTCGAGGGGCAGGACGGCGGCCACCTTGAAGCCGCCGTCCGGCAGCGGGCCGGTGTCCAGCCTGCCATCGAGCAGCCGGACGCGTTCGCGCATTCCGACCAGTCCCTGCCCGGTGCCCTCGACCGAGGCCTCCAGCGACTCGGTGCGCTCCGGCGGGGGAGCGTTGACCACCGTCACCAGCAGCGCCGGGCCGTCGGTGGCCAGCGAGACCCAGGTCCGCGCGCCGGGGGCGTGCCGCACCACGTTGGCCAGCGCCTCCTGCACGATCCGGTAGACGGACAGGGCGACGGCCTGCGGCGCCAGGGCCGCCAGGTCGTCCAGGCCCGGCTCCGCCGTCAGCTCGGCCGGCACCCCGGCCCGGCCCACCGTCTCGACCAGCTGGGCGAGTTGGCCGATCCCGGGCTGCGGGGCCTTCTCCCCGCGGGACTCCTCGCTGCGCAGCACGCCGAGCAGCCGGCGCATCTCGGCCAGTGACTCCCGGGCGGTGCCGGCTATCGCGGTGAACTCCTCGGCGGCGTCGTCCGGCACCCCGGTGATCCGGTACGGGGCGCTGGCCGCCTGCACCGCGATGACCGACATGTGGTGCGCCACCACGTCGTGCAACTCCCGTGCGATCCGGGCGCGTTCCTCCAGCAGGGTGCGCCGTTCCCGTTCCACCTCGCTGATCTGCTCCTGCTCGGTGAGCAGCCGGCGGGCGACGGCACGGTCCCGGACGGCCCAGCCGAGCAGCAGCGCGGCGCCGCCGAGCGCGATCAGCAGCACGGTGGTGCCGTCGCCGGGGCGGGGCAGGCCGAGGGTGGTGGTGAGCACGGTGAGCAGGACGGTGGCGACCCAGACCGCCACCAGGGTGGCCCGGCTCTCCCGCAGCGCGAGGGCGAGCAGCAGGAAGACGTACGCGATGATCATCGGAGCCGTCCACGGCCAGGTGCCCATCACCTGCTCGTGGCGGGCGGTGACGGCGGCGGTGACGACCAGGGCGGCGGCGCTGATCCACCAGGCGGCCAGCGGCCGGGTGACGGCGAGGAACAGCGGTGTGGTCTGGGCGATGGTGAGCGCGCCCGCGACGGGCAGCGCGAGGTCGTAGAAGCCGACCAGGTTGGCGATCCCGGTGGGGATCAGCGAGGCCTGCAGGGCGATCACGACGACGTACGGGATCCGGCGCACCCAGCGCCGGCGGGAGTCCCCGAGCAGCGGGGTGTCGTCCTCGCTCGGGGTGGTCAGGTGGTGCCGCAGGGTGCGCAGTTGGCGCAGTGCGAAACCGCGGGCGTCGGCTTTGGTGGGCGTGTTCATCGCGGGCCAGCCTAGGAGGGCGGAGCCGGCGGGGCGTCGCACTGGAGCCCGAACTTCCGGGTGCTACCGGGGTATCGGGTGATACCCCGGTATGACCCGGGCGTGCGGGCCGGGTGGTCGCGGGCGTACGGGTGGAGGGGTACGGGCGTTTGGGGTGCGGGCGTTGGGGTGCGGGCAGGACGGCCGGGGTGCGGGCGGCCGCTACGCCGGGTCGTGCCAGTGGCCGGCCAGGGCCGGGCCGAGCTGGTCGAAGTAGCGCTCGATCACCGCGACCATGCCCTCGGGGCCGGCCGGTTCGTGTTCGGCGCTCCAGGACAGGTGGGCCGCGCGCAGCAGGCTGCCGAAGACGGCGGCGAGCACGGCCGGGCGCAGGTCCCGGGCCGGGTCCAGGCCCTCGCGTTCGGCGAGCACCTGGACCACCAGCCGTTCCTGCTCGGTGACCCGGCGCAGGTGGGCGGCGAGCAGCGGGGGCGTCTCCTCGATCATCCGCATGAGTTCGAGGGCGCTGTGGATCGAGCCGGGGCCGGAGGTCTCCTCGCTGCCGAGCTCGCGCCAGGACTTGACGATCGCGGCGCGCAGGGCCTGGAGCGGGGGCTCCTCGGCGGGGCGGTGGCGCAGGCACTCGATGAAGTAGTCCTCGGCCACGGCCATCACGGCGAGCGCGACCTCGTCCTTGTTGGCGAAGTAGCGGAAGAACGTGCGCTGGGAGACGTCGACGGCGGAGGCGATCTCGTCGACGGTCGTGCGGGCGAAGCCCTGCCGGAGGAAGAGCACGTGGGCGGCCTGGATCAGGGCGTACCGGGTCTGTTGCTTCTTGCGCTCGCGCAGCCCGGGTGTGCGCCCGGTGCCCTCCGGGGCTTCGGTGGTGCGGGGGGTGTGAACGGCCATGGCGGGGCCTTCCGGGAGCGCTGGGTGTGGCGGGTGGGAACACGATTTTAGCGTTCTGACAAATGTCAGCAATGGCCAGAAGTCACTGTTTGCCGAATGTCAGGCACTGACATAATCTGCCGGGGTGGCGCCCGTCGGGCCGGGGCACCTGTGGGGACGGGTGGGCCGGGGCGCCACGACCGTTCCCGCACCCGAGCCACGCCCCCGGAGGGCCCAGATGAGTCAGTCCGTCGTGAAGAACTCCGAGGCGGACGCGCCGTCGCCGCCGAACCCGCCGTCGGGGGGCGGCCTCAAGGGGCACCCCTGGCTGACCCTGCTGACCGTCGCGGTCGGCGTGATGATGGTCGCGCTGGACGGCACGATCGTCGCCATCGCCAACCCGGTGATCCAGGAGAAGCTGAAGGCCGCGCCCTCCGAGATCCAGTGGGTCACCAGTGGCTACCTGCTGGCGCTGGCGGTCTTCCTGATCACCGCCGGCAAGATCGGTGACCGCTTCGGCCACAAGAACACCTTCCTGGTCGGCGCGGTGGGCTTCGCCGCCACCTCGGCCGCGATCGGCTTCGCCGGCAACATCCAGACCGTGATCGCCTTCCGGGTGCTCCAGGGCCTGTTCGGCGCACTGCTCCAGCCGGCCGCGCTCGGCCTGCTGCGCGGGGCCTTCCCGGCCGAGCGGCTCAACATGGCGATCGGCATCTGGGGCGGGGTGATCGGCGCCTCCACGGCGGCCGGCCCGATCGTCGGCGGCCTGCTGGTCGAGCACGTCAGCTGGGAGTCGGTGTTCTTCATCAACGTCCCGGTCGGCCTGATCGCGCTGGCCCTGGGCATGTGGATCCTCAAGGACGTCCGGGCCGAGAAGGCCGCCAAGTCCTTCGACCTGCCCGGCATCGCGCTGCTCTCGGTGGGGATGTTCGCCCTGGTCTTCGGCATCATCAAGGCCCCCGAGTGGGGCTGGGGCGACACCCGGACGCTGCTGTTCCTGGGCGGCGCGGTGCTCCTGATGGTGCTGTTCGCGCTCTGGCAGGGCAAGGCCCGCGAGCCGCTGATCCCGCTCAGCCTGTTCCGCTCGGTGCCGCTGTCGGCGGGCGTGCTGCTGATGGTGCTGATGGCCTTCGCGTTCTTCGGCGCGATCTTCTTCGTGACCTTCTACCTCCAGAACGTGCACGGGATGAAGCCGGTCGAGGCCGGCGTCCACCTGCTGCCGATGACCGGGATGATGATCATCGGCTCGCCGCTGGCCGGCCTGGCGATCGGCAAGCTGGGCCCGCGCATCCCGATCGTGGCCGGCATGCTGATCACCACCACCGCGATGTACGGCATGTCCACCCTGGACACCGGCTCCGGCAACGGTGTGATGTCGCTCTGGTTCGTCCTGATGGGCCTCGGCATCAGCCCGGTCATGGTCGGCGCCACCGAGGTGATCGTCGGCAACGCCCCGCTGGAGCTGTCCGGCGTGGCCGGCGGCCTCCAGCAGGCCGCGATGCAGGTCGGCGGCAGCCTCGGCACCGCGGTGCTGGGCGCGCTGATGGCCGCCAAGGTCGGCGACGTGCTGCCGGGCAACTGGGCCAAGGCCGGACTGCCGCCGGTCGAGGGCGAGGCGGCCGAGGGCCTCAAGCAGGCCGCCCAGCTCGGCATCGCCCCGCCGGCCCCGGCCGGAACCCCGCAGCAGGCGGTGGACGCGATGGCCGGCGCCGTCCACGAGTCCTTCGTCAGCGGCATGTCGCTCGCCTTCGCGGTGGCCGCCGTGGTGGCCTTCGCCGCCGCCGTGCTCGGCCTGCTCACCCGGCGCGGCACCACCGACGCGGGCCCGTCCGTGCACATCTGACGGCCCCTGACGGACCGCGCGCACCGCGACGGCCCCGGACTCGCCTGAGTCCGGGGCCGTCGCCGTGCCTCCGCCGGCCCCACGGACCGGACCGCCGTACCCACGCCGAAGGACCGGACCCCCGTACGGAGGCCCGGCCCTTCAGTGCCCAGGGGCTGATCAGGCGTCGCCGCCGGCGGCACCCGGGTCGGCCGCGGCCACGTTCAGCAGCTGGTAGCGGTCGATCGCGTCCTTCAGCGCCGAGCGGTCGATCTTGCCCTGCTTGGCGAGCTCGGTGAGCACGCCCAGGACGACCGACTGCGCGTCGATGTGGAAGAAGCGACGGGCCGCGCCACGGGTGTCGGCGAAGCCGAAGCCGTCGGCGCCCAGCGACTGGTACTGGTTCGGCACCCAGCGGGCGATCTGGTCCGGCACCGCGCGCATCCAGTCGGACACCGCGACGACCGGGCCCTCGGAGCCCTGGAGCTTCTGGGTGACGTACGGCACGCGCTGCTGCTCCTCGGGGTGCAGCAGGTTGAACTCCTCGGCCTCCACCGCGTCGCGGCGCAGCTCGTTCCAGGAGGTCGCGGACCAGACGTCGGCCTTGACGTTCCACTCCTCGGCGAGGATGCGCTGGGCCTCCAGGGCCCACGGCACGGCCACGCCGGAGGCGAGGATCTGGGCCGGGATCTGGCCGGCGGTGGCCGGCGCGTACTTGTGCAGACCCTTGAGGATGCCCTCGACGTCCACGTTCTCGGGCTCGGCCGGCATCTTGATCGGCTCGTTGTAGACGGTGAGGTAGTAGAACACGTCCTCGCCGTGCGGGTGTTCGGCGCTGGAGCCGTACATCCGGCGCAGACCGTCCTGGACGATGTGCGCGATCTCGAAGCCGTACGCCGGGTCGTAGGCCACGACGCCGGGGTTGGTCGAGGCCAGCAGGTGCGAGTGGCCGTCGGCGTGCTGCAGGCCCTCACCGGTCAGCGTGGTGCGGCCGGCGGTGGCGCCCAGCACGAAGCCGCGGGCCAGCTGGTCGGCCATCTGCCAGAACTGGTCGCCGGTGCGCTGGAACCCGAACATCGAGTAGAAGACGTAGACCGGGATCAGCGGCTCGCCGTGGGTGGCGTAGGAGGAGCCGGCGGCGATCAGCGAGGCGGTGCAGCCCGCCTCGGAGATGCCGTCGTGCAGCATCTGGCCGGTCGGCGACTCCTTGTAGGCGAGGAGCAGGTCCCGGTCGACCGACTCGTAGGTCTGGCCGAGCGGGTTGTAGATCTTCGCCGACGGGAAGAGCGAGTCCATGCCGAAGGTGCGGTACTCGTCCGGCGCGATCGGCACGAAGCGGTTGCCGATGCCCTTGTCCCGCATGAGGTCCTTGAGCAGCCGGACGAACGCCATGGTGGTGGCGATGGTCTGGTTGCCGGAACCCTTCTTGACCGCCTTGTACGCGTCGTCGCCGGGCAGTTCCAGCTTCCGCGGGCGGACCTTGCGGGTCGGCACGTAGCCGCCGAGCTCCTCCCGGCGGTCGTGCATGTACTGGATCTCCTCCGAGTCGCGGCCCGGGTGGTAGTACGGCGGCAGGCCGTCCTCGAGCTGCTTGTCGGTGATCGGCAGGTGCAGCCGGTCGCGGAAGCGCTTCAGGTCCTCGACCGTCAGCTTCTTCATCTGGTGGGTGGCGTTGCGGCCCTCGAAGTTGGGGCCCAGCGTCCAGCCCTTGACCGTCTGGGCGAGGATGACCGTCGGCTGGCCCTTGTGCTCGCGGGCGGCCTTGAACGCGGCGTAGATCTTCTTGTGGTCGTGGCCGCCGCGACCCAGGTGCTGGATCTGCTGGTCGGTCATGTTCTCGACCATGGCGCGCAGGCGCAGGTCGCCGCCGAAGAAGTGCTCGCGGATGTACTCACCGGTCTCGGTGGCGTACGTCTGGAACTGGCCGTCCACCGTGGTGTTCAGCTTGTTGACCAGGATGCCGTCGCGGTCCTGCGCGAGCAGCGGGTCCCAGCTGCGGTCCCAGACCAGCTTGATCACGTTCCAGCCGGCGCCCCGGAACTGGGACTCCAGCTCCTGGATGATCTTGCCGTTGCCGCGGACCGGGCCGTCCAGACGCTGCAGGTTGCAGTTGACCACGAAGGTCAGGTTGTCCAGGCCCTCGCGGGCGGCCAGGGACAGCTGGCCGAGCGACTCGGGCTCGTCCATCTCGCCGTCGCCGAGGAAGGCGTAGACCTGCGAGTCGGAGGTGTCCTTGATGCCGCGGTGCTCCAGGTAGCGGTTCATCCGGGCCTGGTAGATCGCGCCGAGCGGGCCGAGGCCCATCGAGACGGTCGGGAACTCCCAGAAGTCCGGCATCAGCCGCGGGTGCGGGTAGCTGGAGAGGCCGTACGGGGCCTTCGACTTCTCCTGGCGGAACGCGTCGAGCTGCTGCTCGGTGAGCCGGTCCAGCAGGAAGGCCCGGGCGTAGATGCCGGGGGAGGCGTGGCCCTGGAAGAAGACCTGGTCCCCGGACTCGCCCTCGGCGTCCTTGCCGCGGAAGAAGTAGTTGAAGCCGACGTCGTACAGCGACGCGGAGGAGGCGAAGGTGGCGATGTGGCCACCGACGCCGATGCCCGGGCGCTGCGCCCGGGAGACCATGACGGCCGCGTTCCAGCGGGTCGCGTTGAGGATCTTCCGCTCGATCTCCTCGTTGCCGGGGAAGAACGGTTCGTCCTTGGTCGCGATGGTGTTGACGTAGTCCGTGCTGCGCATCTCGGGCACGGCGACACGCTTCTCGCGGGCGCGCTCGATCAGCCGCAGCATCAGGTAACGGGCACGCTCACGCCCCCGCTCGTCGATGGCCGCATCGAGCGACTCCAGCCATTCCGCGGTCTCCTCGGGATCGAAGTCCGGGACCTGACTCGGAAGGCCGCCAATGATGATCGGGTTGCGATCGGATCCGGAAGCCACGCTGTTCCTTCACTGTCGGTCGAAACTGAGGTGTGTCGCGCCGCCTCCATCGTGCTACCGCGCTCGGAGATCCGTCATCTCTACCGATCGGTAACCGTTCCGCCTGGTGGGCGGTCCGGTCTGGCGGCGCGCGGTGCGGGCGTCTTCGTCCGCTCCGCACACCCCCGGGTGTTACGAAAAGAGGTGGTCCGACCTGGTGTCCCGTCCGCCCGATGGCGGGCGGCCGGGGTGAGGGCCAACAGGAGACTCTACGCCCGCGCACGCGCGGACCCGAATGCCGTTCGCATCTCGGGCATGCGTACGGCCTGTGGGCCGGGACCACCCGAAGCATCCTTGGCCCATGCAGAAAAGGGCAAATCGGTGTGATTCCCGCCACGTCTCGCGGCGTGTCCCCCTGCGACACGTCAACCTTTGGAGGGGATCGGGGGTCGGGTACTTGCGCGAACCGCCGCGCCCGTGTGGACTACGGCCACAGCCTCGGCATGGACGCCGAGCCGAATACTGGAGGTTATTCCCGTGAGCGCGACCGCGGACCCCGCGGACAAGTCCAACCCGGCGACCCGTCTCGGCTTCGAAGAAGGCCAGATCATCCAGGAGCTGGGGTACGACGAAGACACTGACCAGGACCTCCGCGAAGGCATCGAGGAGCTCACCGGGACGGATCTCGTCGACGAGGACTACGACGACGTCGCCGACGCCGTCCTGCTGTGGCACCGCGACGACGACGGGGACCTCACCGACTCCCTCGTCGACGCGCTGGAGTACCTCGCGGAGGGCGGCCTGATCTGGCTGATGACGCCCAAGACCGGGCGGGACGGCCACATCGAGGCCTCGGACATCAGTGACGCGGCCAAGACCGCGGGCCTCTCCCAGACCAGCTCGATCAACATCGTCAAGGACTGGGCGGCCACCCGGCTCGCGACCAAGTCCACGGCGAAGGGCGCCAAGCGCTGAGCGGGCCCTGAAGCCCCGCACCGGGCCCCGCCGGAGGAACCCCTCCGGCGGGGCCCGCCGCATTCCCCGGCGGGCCCGGCCCGTCGGCCCTCGCCGGGGTCCCCGTCGGCCCCCGCCGGGCCTTCGCGGGTCCCCCGGACGGCCCGCCCGGACGTTCGCGGACGGCGAACGGGAGGCGGCCGCGGCCACCGGCCTCATCCGTTCGGTCGAACGGCCGTAAGCGGATGCGAGGATGTGGCCTGCCGCGCCCGCCGCGCGGCGCGGTCGCGTCAGAAAGGTCCCGCTCATGGCCATCGAGGTCGGTACCCAGGCTCCGGACTTCGAGCTCAACAACCAGCACGGCGAGTCCGTCCGGCTCTCCGACTTCCGCGGCCGGAAGAGCGTCGTCCTGGTCTTCTACCCGTTCGCGTTCACCGGCGTCTGCACCGGCGAGCTGGGGGCCATCCAGCGGGAGCTGGCCGGCCTGCAGAACGACACGGTCCAGGTGCTCGGCGTCTCCTGCGACTCGCAGTTCTCCCAGCGGGTCCTCGCCGACCGGGAGGGCCTGGAGTTCCCGCTGCTGGCCGACTTCTGGCCGCACGGCGAGGTCACCCGCGGGTACGGCGTCCTGGACGAGGAGCGGGGCTGCCCGCTGCGCGGCACCTTCGTGATCGACACCGCGGGCACGGTGCGCTGGAGCGTCGTCAACGGCCTCCCGGACGCCCGGGACGAGCGGGAGTACCTGAAGGTCCTCGCGGCGCTCTGAGACCGCCGCCCCGGGCCCGGCCGGGCCCCGTCCGGCGCCCCAGGGCCCCTCGGCGGAGCCGCCGGCCGGGTGCCGTCGGGCCGTGTCCGGCCTGATCAGGGGTGCGGACGGGAACCCCGTACTACGCTCGGGCCGTTGGCGGGGTGGGGAGCGGGAGCCGATCGGCTCCCGCCGCCCCGGACCGCACCACCGGGGGCACCACTGGACGTGCCTCCCGATTCTTGGAGGACTAGTGGGAGTCAGCCTCAGCAAGGGCGGCAACGTCTCGCTCACCAAGGAGGCACCGGGCCTCACGGCCGTGGTCGTCGGCCTGGGCTGGGACGTCCGGACCACCACCGGCGCGGACTTCGACCTGGACGCCAGCGCCCTGCTGTGCAACGCCCAGGGCAAGGTCGCCTCGGACGGCAACTTCGTGTTCTTCAACAACCTGAAGAGCCCGGACGGTTCGGTCGAGCACACCGGTGACAACCTGACCGGTGAGGGCGAGGGCGACGACGAGGCGATCAAGGTCAACCTGGCCGGCGTGCCGGTCGACGTGGAGAAGATCGTCTTCCCGGTGTCGATCTACGACGCCGAGACCCGCGGCCAGAACTTCGGCCAGGTGCGCAACGCCTTCATCCGCGTGGTGAACCAGGCCGACAACACGGAGCTGGCCCGCTACGACCTCTCCGAGGACGCCTCCACCGAGACCGCGATGGTCTTCGGCGAGCTGTACCGCAACGGCAGCGAGTGGAAGTTCCGCGCCATCGGCCAGGGCTACGCCTCGGGCCTGCGCGGCATCGCGCAGGACTTCGGCGTCAACGTCTGAGCCTTCGGACGCACCCAGCGGCGCGGCTCGCGCGCCGCTCTCCCGGGGCGGCCCCGGCCACAACCGCGCCGGGCGCCCCCGGGGCCGCCGCCCCCCGGCGCGAGGG
>NZ_JBEZUT010000153.1:0-20306 GCF_040636595.1 Kitasatospora sp. NPDC036755 | reverse complement strand
CTCACCCCCCCGGGTGAGGGCCTGTCGGCTGTCGTGCCGTCACCGCCCCTGGCGCTTCCGCCCGCGGGCCCCGCTACCTCGGGTAGGCGCCGTCCCCCCCGACGCCGTCCAGGAGCTGCGCCCCTACAACCCGCAGGCCCAGCCCAACCCCCGGCTGCTCGCCGACGAACTGCGCGGCGCCTTCCAGCGCTGCCCGGGCAACGGCGGCGTCCGGGAGCACCACATCCCCGTCCCCTACCTGACCAACGGCCGCCCGCTGACGGTGGCCCTGATCGGGCAGTCCAACACCGGCAAGAGCCACCTGCTCACCCAGATGGTGGCCGAGATCGCCGACGACCGGCTGAAGCCGTACGGGATCAGCTGGCAGTCCGTCAACCCGCAGCAGCACGCGGGCTTCCTGAACAGCCGGGTGGTGCCGCTGCGCGGCGGCCGGGTGCTCGCCCACACCGCCGGCCTCGGCCAGGACGACACCGCCCGGTTCGTCGAGTCCCTGCTGATCACCGACGCCGCCGGACGGACCAGGCCGCTCGCGTTCTTCGACCTCGCCGGCGAGGACCTGCTGCGTACGGACGCCCTGCTGCGGTTCCTGCTGGGCATCGACGCGCTGATCTTCGTGGTCGACCCCACCATCGCCATGCCGCTCGCCCAGCTCGACGACGTCCGCGCGGCGCTCGACCAGCACGTCAACCGGGACGGCGACCCCGCCTTCGCCACCGTCCTGGACCGCGTCCCGCGCACCGGCCCGCACCTGACCGTCCCGTCCGCCGTGGTCGTCGCCAAGGCCGACCTACTGCGGTCCGAACCCCCCGTCGACCGCTGGCTCAGCGAACCGGGCCACCCCGAGCTGAGCCGTCGACGGCTCCACGAGGAGAGCCGCGACGTGTACGCACTGCTCGACCGCCACGCCGGGAAGGCCTGGCTGCGCCCCTTCGACACGGCCCTGCACTGCACCCTGCACGTGGCCTCGGCGACCGGCGGCCGGCAGGCGGACAGCCGCTACCCGCGCGGCGTCCGCGCCCAGCGGGTCCTGGAACCCCTGCTCTCGCTGTTCGCGATGCACGGCATCGTCGATCTCGCCGAGGGCCGACCCGTCGACGAGGTGGACCGATGACCGCTCGAGGAAAGGGCCCCGACCAGGACACCGTCGACCAGATCGTCTTCCGCTGGCAGGGCAACCAGGGCCGGCGCAGCGCCGGCCTCACGGCCGCGGCCGCGTCCTGCCCCCGCGCGGACGCCGAGGAGATCGGCCAGGAGATCGCCCCGTTCCTGCGCGTCGACGGCGCACCGTTCCCCAGCGTGGTCCGCACCCGCCTCCGGGGCGACCGCGCCGCCCTCGTCCAGCGCTGGCCCACCGCCGACCTCGGCGGGCGGCCCAGCACCACCGCGCACGTGCTGGTCGGGGCGGCCGCGATCCTGACCCCCCGGACCTGCCTGGGCCTGTGCGACTGGGCGTGGAGCGGACAGGAGTTCGCCGAATCGGCCCACGGCCCGCAGCCCCAGGTCCGGAAGAGCGAGCTGGAGGAGACCGCGGGGCCGGCCTGGGGTGCCGCCCTGGACCGGCTGCCGGACGTCCGCGAGGCGCTCACCGCCGCCACCGCCGCCCTGCTGCGCCGGCCGGCGAGCCGCCTCTCGCTGCGCAGTGACGCCCTGCCGGGCTGGCCGGAGCGGAACCGGGCCGGCGTGGTCATCGCGGGCCTCGCCCGGATCCTCAACCCCTGGCTGAACCAGGTCTGGACCTTCGCCACCTACGACATGACGGACCGCCACGACCTCCTGGTCACCTGGGTCTCCGACTGGTCGGCCGACGGCGGCCACCAGCAGGCGCGCTACCGCGTCGACCCGAGGCGCCCCGAGGCCGACCGCGCCCACGAGCTCGCCGTCCGCCTGGTGGACCTCTGCCTGGCCGGCGTCGCGGACGGGCGCGGCGGCTTCGGCCTGGTGGACCTGATGGGCAGGCAGGAGTCCGCCGGGGGGAGGCGGCCGGAGGAGCGGCTGCGGAGGATCGCGCACGCGCTCGACGCGGCCGGTGCCCGGCGCGCCCCGAACGGCCCGGAGCAGTACGGACCCCGCGGGACGGCCGAGCCGCGCGTGTCCGGCGGGTCCCGCGAGCCCGGTGAGCCCCGTGAGGTCGACGAGATCCACGAGATCCACGAGATCCATGAGCGCCATGAGCGCCATGAGCCTTACGGGACCCATGAGCCCGTCGAGACCGGCGCGTCCGTCGAGCCCCGCGCGCCCCACGAGCCCTGCGCGCCCCACGAGCCCGCCGATACCGCCGAGACCGGCGCGTTCGGCGAGCCCGTCGAAGAGCCGGAGGCCGAACCGGAGTCCGTGTACGAGACGGCGGACGAGGAGCTGCTCCCGGCGGTCCCGCCCCCCGGCCCGGCCGCCCTCGGGCTCGTGCGCGCGGCCCTGCTGGACCCCGCCCCCGACGGGCCCGACGACGGAGAACTGCGCGACAGCGTCGGCCGGTTGACCGACAGCGAGGCGCTCGGTCTGCTCCAGGAGGAGGACCTCCCCTTCCGGGCGACCAACGAGCTGCTGCTCCACCTGGCCCGGGTCCGGGGCGGGCGGAGCGCCGAGGCGGCGGCCGACCTCTGCGCGGAGGTGCTGCGCCAGCGGCTCTACCTGTTCCGCGTCGGCCCGGACAGCGCCGACGACAGCCATCTCTCCAGGCGGGCGGCCTGGTTGTTCTCCTGGGCGGTCTCGCCGCACGCCCGTGACGCCCGCCACGCCGAGGCGCTCGACCACTGGCTCACCGGACTCCTCACCTCCGGCGACGACCTGGAGGTCGATCTGCTCCGCTTCCTGGTGCCGCCGCCGGGGGAGGCGTCGAGGGAGGGAATCCCGCCCGACCTGCCGCCCGCGCTCTGGCAGCGGCTGTACCACCGGCCTCCGCCGCCCCCGCCGGCCGTACCGGCTCAGCCGACCTCACCGGCCCCGTCGGCCGTACCACCGGCACCGTCGGCTGTGTCGGCCTCACCGGCGCCGCCGACCCTGCCGGCCCCGCCGACCGTACAGGCCCCGCCGCACTCGCAGGCCCGGTCCCGGCCGTCGGACGCGCAGGCCCCACCGGCCGCGCCGGTCCGGCCGGAGCCCCCGCCCGCCCCGGTCGAGCGGGCGGTCGCGGAGGTGCCAGCCGAGGCCCCGGGCCTCCCCGCCCCGGTCCGTCAGGAGGATCCGCCCCCGCCGCAACCCCCGCCCTCTCCGGCACCGGCCGGTCCGTCAGCCGGCCCCGCCTACGGCCCGCCGCAGCACCGGAAGCCCGCCCGGGACGACGACAGCGGCCGGATCGCCGTCGCCTTCTGCGTGCTGCTGCTCGTCCTCACGGTCGTCGGCGTCATCCAGATCATCCGTCTGATCTGAGGCCGGACGCGGCCGGTCAGCCCTCCCCGTTCCACGACCGCCACAGCGCCGCGTAGGACCCGTCGGCGGCCACCAGTTCGTCGTGGGTGCCCAGTTCGACGATGCGGCCCGCCTCCATGACGGCGACGCGGTCCGCGTCGTGGGCGGTCTGCAGCCGGTGGGCGATGGAGACGACCGTCCGGTCCGTGCGTACGGCGGCCATCGCCCGCTCGGCCTGCCGGGCGGTGGTCGGGTCCAGCAGCGAGGTCGCCTCGTCGAGGATCAGGGTGTGGGGGTCGGCGAGGTGGACCCGCGCCAGGGTGAGCTGCTGGGCCTGTGCCGCGTCGAGTTCGAGGCCGCCGGCCCCGAGCGCGGAGTCCAGCCGGTCCGGGAGGCCGTGCACCCAGTCGGCCTCGACCAGGGCGAGCGCGGCGAGGATCTCGTCGTCGCCCGCGTCCGGGGCGGCCATGGTCATGTTGTCCCGGAGGGTGCCGATGAACACGTGGTGCCGCTGGGTGATGAGGACGATGCGGTCGCCCAGTTCGCCCGCCGCCGCCAGGTCCGCGACCGGCACGCCGCCGACCCGGACGGACCCGGAGTCCGGGGCGTCGACGCCGGACAGCAGCTTGCCGAGGGTGGACTTCCCCGCGCCGGACGGGCCGACGATCGCGAGCCGCTCGCCCGGGCGGACCACCAGGTCGATGCCCCTGAGCACGTCGTGCGAGCCGGGGTAGGCGTACCGGACGCCGCGGACCTCGATCCGGTCGTCGGACGGCCGCCGGTCGAGCACCGGCGGCTCCTCGGACACCAGGCCGACGCCCTTGATCCGGGCGAACGAGGCACCGCTGCGCTGCAGTTGCTCCATCCAGTTGAGGGCGCGGTCGAGCGGGTCGACCAGCTGCCACATGTACAGGCCGCCGGCGACCACGGTGCCCAGGCCCACCGCGCCGTCCAGGTAGCCGAGGCCGCCGACCAGCAGGATGAGCGCCATGGGCAGCGCGTGGGCGAACTCGGTGACGGGGAACAGCACGGTGCGCAGGAACAGGGTGCGCACGCCGGCCCGGTAGGAGGCGTCGACCGCCCGGTCGACGGCGAGGTCCTGACGGGCGCCGAGCCCGAACGCCTCGACGGTGCGGGCGCCGTGGGCGGTGGCGTTCAGCGCCTCGGTGACCCCGCCGGAGGCGGCGCCCTCGGCGAGGTAGGCGTCCCGGGCCCGGTTCAGGTACCAGCGGCTGACCGCCCAGACGACCGGCAGGCCCACCAGCGCGCACAGCCCGATCAGCGGGTCGAGGAGGAACGCGGCGGCGAGGATGAACAGCACCTGGACGGCGGCGACGAAGACGTCCGGGGCGGCGTTGCGCAGGGTGTCGGCCACGGTGCCCACGTCGAGGGAGGAGCGGGTCACCAGGTCGCCGGTGCCCACCCGTTCCGCGTACCGCCCGGGAAGCGCCAGCGTCCGGTCGACGACCTCCTCGCGCAGCCGGGCCAGGGCGCGCTCCCCGAACCGGTGCGAGGCGCCGCGCGCGAAGCGGGTCAGCACCAGCTGGGCGAGGGCGCATCCGAGCACCGCCGCGGCCAGTGCGTCGACCTGGCCGACGGTCAGTTCGCCCTTCTCGACGCGGGTGACGACGCGGCCGAGCAGCCACGGCCCGGCGACCCCGGCCAGGGCGGCGAGGCCGGTGAGGAGGATGATGCCGCACATCGCCCGGCCGTCGTCGGTGAGCAGGCGCCGGACGGCCCGGCGGACGGTCTCCCGGTCGGCGACCGGGAGCCGGCTGGTCTCGTCGTCGTGGCTCATCGGGCGGCTCCTTCCGGGAGCCCGGTGGCGGCGCCGGTGCGGTCCTCGGCGGGGTCCTCGGCCTGGTCCTCGGCCTGGTCCTCGGCGTGTGCCCCGGTGCCCGTCCGCGGGTGCGTTCCGGCGTGCGCCCCGGTGTCGCCGCGGAAGACCAGCGCCGCGTAGACGGGCTCGGCGGCGAGCAGTTCGCCGTGGGTGCCCACGGCCCGGACCCGGCCGTCCACCAGGTGGCAGACCCGGTCGGCCCGGGCGAGCACCAGCGGGGAGGTGCTGACGACCAGGGTGGTGCGCTCGGCGCGGTAGGCGCCGATCCGGGAGGCTGCGGCGGCCTCGGTGAGCGCGTCGAGGGCCGAGGTGGGCTCGACGAGCAGCAGGACCTCGGGATCGGCGAGCAGGGCCCGGGCCAGCCGCAGCCGCTGGAGCTGGCCGCCCGAGACGTTGCGGCCGCGGTCCTCCAGCGGCGCGTCCAGGCCGCCGGGCAGGAGGTCGAGGAGGTCCTCGGCCGCCGCCGCGCGCAGGGCGCGTTCGATCTCCGCCGGGGTGCGCCCGCCGTGGACCGCGACCGCGGAGGCCAGGGTGCCGCCGAACACGTAGGACTCGTTGTCGGACACCAGGACGTGCCGCCGCAGCGCCGCCGGCTCCCAGCCGCGGACGCCGGCGCCGCCCCAGGTGGCGTCGGACTCGCGGTAGCCGGCCAGCCGGTCCACCACGGCGCGGGCCTCGTCGGGCCGCGCGGCGACCAGGGCCGTCACCCGGCCGGGGCGCAGCACCAGGCCCGACTCCGGGTCGCGCAGTTCCGCCGGCCCGGCGGGCGGCGCCGTGCGGGTGCGGGCCCGGGACGACTCGGGCCGCAGCGCGAGGATGTCGATGACGCGGCGGGCGGAGACCAGGCCGCGCGGGAGGTCGTCGGCGCCCTCGATGAACATCGAGACGGGCACCAGGAGCGCCGCCACGTAGCCGTAGACGGCGACGAGTTCGCCGACCGTGATCTCGCCGGCCGCCGCCATCCGCGCGCTGAGCCAGGTCACCACGGCGAGGAAGACGACCGGCAGGCAGGCGCCGAGCGCCTGGACCCAGCTGGTGAGGGAGGCCACCCGGTAGCCGAGCGGCACCAGTTCGCGGGAGCGCCGCCGGTAGCGCTCGGCGAAGACGGGCTTGCCGCCGAGGCCGTTCAGCACCCCGAGCCCGGCCACCAGGTCGCCGGCGAGGGCGGTCAGCGCGGCCTGCTCCTCGCGGTACCGGCCCTCGGCGCCGTGCAGCTTCTCCAGCAGGGGGCCGATGGTGACGGCCAGCAGGGGGACGCCCAGCAGGATCACCGCGGCCAGGACGGCGGATATCCGGACCAGCAGGACGGCGGTGGCGAGGTAGGCGACGACCGCGCCGACGCCGGGCCCGGTGATGGTCAGGGTCCGGGCGATCCGGCCGATGTCCCCGGCCTGCAGGTGCGTCAGCTCGCCGGCCGACACCTGGCGCGGCAGCTCGGTGCCCAGCCGGTTCACGTGCCGGGTGACGGCCTGGACGGTCCGGTAGGCGCCGTCGACGCGGATGAACGTCATGGTGCGGTGCCGCAGGATGCCGAGGACGGCGATGAGCGCGCCGACCGCGAGGACCACCGCCACCCAGCGGACCAGCGCCCCGGTGTCCCGCCCGCGCAGCCCGTCGTCGATCGTCCGCGCCATCAGGTACGGCGGCAGCATCAGCGCGCACATCCACAGGGTTCCCCAGGTCGCGCCGAGCAGCACCCGGGCGCGCTGCATCGTCACCAGCCACCAGAGGAACCGCAGCGGGCTCCGGTGGTCCGGCGAGCCGGGGTCGGTGTACGGGACCCGGCGTGTCCCGGTGGGAGGGTCCGGTCGGTCGGTCATCTCGTTCGTCCTCGGGTAGCTCTGCGGAACGCCCGGCCAAGGGGTCGCCCGGCCGGGCGTTCGCGACGGTCGGCCTTCCTCCTCGACCGACCCTACGGTCGGCCGGCGGTGAGGCGCAGGGCCAGTTCGCGGGCGTGGGCGGCGGCGGTGGGGCCCCGGGTGGAGTCGGGCGCCTCGGAGAGGAAGACCAGGGCGAGCATCAGGGCGGCGTCCAGCCGGGCGACGAGCAGGCCGGGGTCGTCCTCGGCGGGCACGGGCGCGACGGTGGCGTAGCCGGCGCGCAGGGCGGGCAGGTCGAGGTCGTTCTCCGGGTACCGGGCGTACTCGGCGAGCCGCCCGAACTCCAGGGCGGGGGAGCCGAGCAGGGCGTTCGACCAGTCCAGCAGGGCGGTGGTGCGGCCCCGTCCGCGGCGGATGTTGGCGCTGCGGACGTCGAGGTGGAGCAGGCCGTCGCCGGTGAGGCCGGCCAGTGGCCCGGCGAGCAGGGCGGCGGCCGGGGGCTCGGGCCAGTCGTCGACGCGGCGGGCGAGTTCGGCCCAGCGGCGGCCGATCCGGGCGGCGACCGCCCCGGCGGTGGTGCCGCCCTCGGCGGCGACGGGCCGCAGCCGCGGGGGCGGCACCCGGTGCAGCCGGGCGAGCAACCGCCCCAGGGCGTGGGGGTCGAGCGGGGAGCCGTCGTCGGGGACGTAGTCGGAGAGCAGCACGTCGGGGGTGCCGGGGTCGTCGGCGAGCACCAACTCCCGTGCCCGGGCGACGGGCAGGCCGTGCCGGGCCAGGTGCCGGGCGAGGGCGTGCTCCTGGACGAGCAGGGCGCGGGTGTCCACGTGCGGGTCGTTGGCGTTGGAGTCGAACCGCCGGTGCGCGAGCCGGACGGCGACCGGTCCGCCGTCCCGCGCCCGGGCTCGGAAGACGGTGAACTCCAGCCCCTTGCCGACGAGTTCCAGGCCGCTCAGGCCCCACTGATCGGCCAGTCGGTCCAGTGCGGCGAATCGCTCACTCATGGGCATCCTCGGGGGTCCTCCGGCGGTCGGTCGCCCCGCCGCCCCGGCGGGGCGCGGGTGGCGCGCGGCCGGCAGAGATCCGCGGGACGCGCCCCAGGGCATCGTGCCCCATGCGAACGGCCGGTGGACACCGCGGGTCCGGCCCGCTCCGAGCGCGGGGCGGGCCGGAGATGACGGAGGGTCAGTCGGCGACGACCGCCTCCACCACGGACAGCACCGTCCCGGTGGGCAGGATCCGGGACAGCCGCAGGCCCGCCCGGTCGAGCAGGTCCGCGAAGTCCGCCTCGGTGCGTTCGCGGCCGGTGAGCGAGGCCATCATCATCAGGTCCATCGTCTTGGCCTGGTGGGGCGCGTCGTCCCGGGGGACGACGGCGTCCAGGACGAGGAGCCGGCCGCCGGGGCGCAGGGCGCGCCGGCAGTGGCCCAGCAGGGTGACGCACGCGTCGTCGTCCCAGTCGTGGGTGATCCGCTTGAGCAGCAGGACGTCCCCGGCGGGCACGGCGGTGAAGAAGTCGCCCTCCACGGTGCTCCAGCGGCCCGCGACCTCCTTCTCGCCCTCCAGCCGGTGGCCGGCCAGGACGTGGGCGCGGTCGTGGAGCACGCCCTCCAGGCCGGGGTTGCGGCGCAGCACCTCCAGCAGCAGGCCGCCGTGGCCGCCGCCGACGTCCACCACCGTGCCGGTGTCCGGGAGGTCGCAGGCCGCCGCGATGGCCGGGTTCTCCACGTCGGACATCGCCGCCATGCCGACGTGGAAGACGGCGGCGGTCTCCTCGTCCTGGGCGAAGTGGTCGAAGAAGGGCATGCCGAAGACGGCGTCGAAGGCCGTGGTGCCCTCGGTGAGGCAGTGCGCCATCCGCTCCGCGGGCCGCCAGAAGGTGCGGTCGGTGAGCATCCGCACGGCGCTGCGCGCGGAGTACGGGACGTCGCTGCGCAGGGCCTGCCCGGTCTCGGTCAGGGTGAAGCGGCCGTGCCCGTCCTCGGCGACCACGCCCCGGGTGGCGAGCAGGCGCAGCACCCGGTACAGGTTGCGGGCGTCGGTGCCGGTGGCGGCGGCGAGTTCGGCGGCGGTGGCCGGGCCGTCCGCGAGGGCGTCGGCCACCCCGGTGTCGGCGGCGGCGCGCAGGGCCGCGGGGAAGACGAAGCCGAGCGCCTCGTCGATGAGGAAGGCGGCCGAGCGGCGCAGGCCCTCCTCCACGGCCTGCGGCGACCGGTCGGCGGCGGGCTGGTTCTCGTCGTGCGGCATGCGTCCTCCTCGGACGGGGCTCCGGTGCTTGCGCCGGGATGCTGCCCCAGCGTGGCCCGGTCGATGCGCACCGTCACCGATCGGGGCGGACGCGGGTGCCGGAAGGGGCGCCCCGGGCGGGCGGGACGCCCCTTCGCAGCGGGTGGGTCAGGACCGCGCGGCGAGCAGCGCGGCCAGCCCGTCCAGCCCGCGGTCGACGGTGGCCGGGTCGACCTGGCTGACGGAGAGCCGCAGTTGGTGCTCCCCGCCCGCTCCCGGGTAGAAGTGCGACATCGGCGTCCAGATCACCCCGTACTCCGAGGCCGAGAGCTCCAGCAGGGCGTCGTCCACCACGCACGGCACGGTGAGCACCAGGAAGAAGCCGCCGCGCGGTTCGTTCCAGGTCACGCCGCTGCCGGGCGGGAAGCGCTTCGCCAGGCCGTCCAGCACCAGGGCGAGGTTGCGCCGGTAGAGCGCGGCCACCTCGGTGTTGGCTGCCCGCAGGCTGTGGGCGTGCTCCAGCAGGGCGCCGCCGATCACCGCCTGGGCGATCGGCGAGGTGTTCACCGTGGTCATGCTCTTGATCATGCCGAGCAGGTCGGCGAACAGCGCGGTGCCGCCCTGCCCGTCGGCCACCAGCTGGTCGGCCACCACGTACCCGACCCGGGCGCCGGGCAGGGCGGTCTTGGCGAAGGAACCGAGGTGGACGACCCGCCGGTCGGTGTCCAGCGCCTTGAGCGAGGGCAGCCTCGGCTCCCCGGCGAAGACGCAGTACGGGTTGTCCTCCAGCAGCAGGATGTCCTCCTCGGCGGCCAGCGCCAGCAGGTCCCGGCGCAGTTCGAGCGGCAGGCTGGCCCCGCTCGGGTTGGCCACGTCCGGCACCAGGTAGAGCGCCCGCGGGCGCAGCCCCTCGGCCCGGGCGGCGGCCAGCTGCCGGCGCAGGTCGGCGAGGTCCACGCCGTCCGGGCCGTCGGCCACCGCGCGCACCGGCAGGTCCGCCAGCAGGGCCGCGCCGGTCAGCCCCACGTAGGTGGGGGAGACGGCCAGCACCACGTCCTCGGGGCCGCGGCGCAGGGCCCGCAGCACCAGGAACATCGCCTCCTGGCAGCCCACCGTCACCACGACGGACTCGGCGGGCACCTCGATGCCCTCGTCCGTCGCCAGGTGGGCGGCGATCAGGTCGTGGATGATCCCCTTGGTGCGCCCGTACTGGAGCACCTGCCGGCGGGCCTGTTCCTCCGTCAGTCCGCGTTCGGTGCGCAGGTGGTCGAGGTAGCGGTCCAGGTGGCGGTGGACGGCGTCCGTCTCGAAGAACTGCTCGGCGGGGCGGCCGGCCGCGAAGGAGACCGCCTCCGGGTAGCGGATCGAGATCTCGTTGAGCAGGTTCATCGAGGTCATCGCCGGGTCGGCGAGGGAGGTGTGCAGGCCCGCCAGCAGCAGGTCGTGCGGTGCGGCGATGGTGGTCACGGGGTGCTCCAGGTGGTGCCGGGCGGAGTGGTGGTGCGCAGGTCGGCGGCGGCCCGCAGGTCGGCGCAGCCCGCGAGGCCGAGCGCGTGCCGCAGTTCGGCGGCGAGCAGGTCGAGGACCTCGGTGCAGCCCGTCTCGCCGCCGGCCGCCAGGCCCCAGATCAGCGGGCGTCCGAGCAGCACCCCACAGGCGCCGAGGGCCAGCGCGGTGAGCACGTCCGTGCCGCCGCGGACCCCGCTGTCCATCAGTACCTGGCAGTCCTCGCCGGCCAGCGCCTCGGCGACGGCGGGCAGGGCGGTCAGGGCGGGCACGGCCCGGTCGAGCTGGCGGCCGCCGTGGTTGGAGACCACCACGGCCGCGGCGCCGATCCCGGCGGCCCGGCGCGCGTCGGCCGGGTCGAGCACGCCCTTGACGACCAGTGGCAGGTCGGTCCGGTCGCGCAGCCAGGCGAGGTCGTCCCAGGTGACGCCGGGGGAGAGCAGTTCGGCGGTGTGCGCGGCCACGGCCGAGACGGCGGTGGTGGACTCGTGCGCCCTCCCGGCGGCGCCGTCCTCCAGCAGCACCGCGCGGACGTCCGAGGGCAGCGCGAAGGCGTTGCGGGCGTCGCGCAGCCGGCGGCCCATGTACGGCACGTCCGCGGTGACCACCAGCGCCTCGCTGCCGGCCTTCTCGGCGGCCCCGACCAGGTCGAGCAGCCGGTCGCGGTCGCGCAGCCAGTACAGCTGGAACCAGAGGGTGGCGCCGGTCCCGGCCAGCTCCTCGAAGCCGACGCTGCTGAGCGTGCCGACGGTGAACGGCACGCCCGCGGCGGCGGCGGCGCGGGCCGAGGCCAGCTCGCCCTCGGGGTGGAACAGCCGGTGGTAGGCGACGGGTGCCACCGCCACCGGCAGGGCCGCCCGGCTGCGCACCAGGGTGGCGGCGGTGTCCCGGGTGCCGACGTCGGTCAGCACCCGGGGCACCAGGCCCACCCGGTCGAAGGCGGTCCGGTTGGCGGCGAGGGTCAGCTCGCGCTCGGCGCCGCCCTCCAGCCACTCCCAGACCTCGGGCGCGAGCACGGCCCGCGCCCGGTCGGCGTACTCGGCGACGGACAGCGCCGGGTGTCCGTCGGCCGGTGGCCCGGTGCGGACGGGCGCGCTCATCCGGCCACTTCGCTGGCGTTGCGCTGGAGCTCCACGGCCTCGTAGAGGGCGCGGATGTTGTTGCTGCCGAAGTTGCGGGCCCGGATGCGCTCGATCACCTCGAAGAAGAAGGTGTTCCGGGGGTGCTGGGAGCGGGTGAAGATCTGGAACAGCTGGCCGTCGTGGTCCTGGTCGACCAGCAGGTTCAGCTCGCGCAGCTGGTCGAAGGAGTGCCGCAGGGGCGTCAGGCGGCCGGGCAGTGCGTCGTAGTAGGTCTGCGGGGTGCGCAGGAACGGCACGCCGCGCTCGGCCATGGTGGCGACGGAGTGCACCGCGTCCTGGGCGGCGAAGGCGACGTGCTGCACCCCGGCGCCGCCGTGGCCGGACAGGAAGGTGGCGATCTGGCCGCCCGCGTCCGCGGTGAGCGGCTCGATCAGGGTGAGGGTGACGCTGCGGTCGGCGCTCTGCACGACGGCCGAGTCCATGCCGAGCGCGCCGACCTCGACCCGCTCCTCGAAGATCGTCCGGAAGCCGAAGACCTCGCGGTAGCGGTGCTCGGTCTTGCGCAGCTCGCCGAACGGCACCAGGACGGCGAAGTGGTCGACGGAGCGCAGGCCGACGCCGCTGTCGCCGCCCAGCGGGGCCGGGTCCGGCAGGCCGGGGACGCGGCCGGCCGGGACACCGGGGCCGCGCTCGACCAGGGTGTGCACCACGTCGCCGAAGGCGTCGACCACGGCGGTGACGCAGCCGTCCTCGGCCCGCGGCTCGCGCAGCGAGGCGGCGCCGCGGGCGGTCAGGGTGCGGAACGCGTCGGTGGCGTCCGGCACCCGCAGGCCGAGGGCGCCCACGCCGTCGCCGTGGCGCTCCAGGTAGCCGGTGGCCGGGTGGCCGGCGGCCAGCGGCTGGGTGACCAGCAGCCGGATGTCGGCCTGGCCGAACAGGGCGGAGAGGCAGCGCTCGGCGGCCTCGCCGCGCTCGGTCGGCGGGACGAGCAGCTCGAAGCCGTACTCCGCGGTCAGCCGGGTGGTCTCGGCTCCCAGGTCGGCCACGTAGAACTCGACGTGGTCCAGCTCGACGGGGATCGGGGTGACGGTGGGAGAGGAACGGTCGGTCATCTGAGGAGAGCTCTCTCGTGAGGAGGACGGGAGGTGCTGAGGGTCGGTCGGACGTGCGGGGCGGGGCGGCGAGGTCGTCCTGGTGGTGCGGTCGTCCGGTGGCGTGGGTGTCCGGGCGGGTGCCGGTCAGGTGGGCTGGAGGTCCTTGGCGTCCTGCGGCTCGGCCGGGCCGTCGCCCTCGGACCCGGCCTCCGGCGGCTCCGTCGGGGCCTCCGGCTTGCCGATCAGGTGGGCGGCCGCGAGCAGCGCGCCGACCACCATCACGCCGAGCACCACCCGGAAGTCCAGGGCGGCCACCAGGCCGGAGCCGACGCCGACGGCCAGCGCCTGCGGAGCGGTGAGGGAGAGGTTGACGGCCGCCTGGGCACGGCCCATCAGCTGCGGCGGGGTGGAGGCCTGGGCGGCGGTGGCGAGGCCGACCAGGGCGGCCGGGATGCCCGCGCCCGCGATCACCAGGCCGGCCTCCACCGCGTACAGCGACGGGGCGAGCAGCAGGACGATCCCGAGGCCGAACACCGCCGAGCCCGCCATGACCGTCCGGCGCGGACCGAGCCGGCCGATCAGCAGGCCGCCGACCACCGAGCCGGCCAGCGCGCCGACGGCCTCGGTGGTCTCCAGCACGCCGAGGAACTGCGGCGAGCGGTGTAGCCCGTGCTGGGTCAGCGCGAACAGCACCGGCTGGAGCAGGCTCAGCACGAAGCCGGCGGCGGCGGTGGCCGCCACCAGCGGCCGCAGCCCGACCGAGGAGCGCAGGTGGACGAAGCCGGCCAGCACCTCGGTGCGCCACCGCAGGCCGGTGGGCTCGGGTTTGACCTCCTCCACCCGCAGGGTGAGGAAGCTCAGCGCGGCCAGCAGCAGCACGGCGAGGTCGGCCACGGCCACCACGTGTCCGCCGAACCAGCCGTAGAGGCCCGAGCCGAGCAGTGGCGCCACCAGGGTGGTGCCGGCCCGGGCGCTCTGGGTCAGTCCGGCCGCCGCCCCGAAGTCCTGACGGTCCGTCAGGATGCCGCGCAGCAGCGCGCTCTGCGCCGGAGCGAGGACGGCCCCGGCCAGGCCGCAGACCGTGGCGGTGCAGTAGATGATCCAGACCGTGTCCGGGCCGTCGACCAGCAGCAGTGGCAGCAGCGACACCGCCACCGCCAGGTTGACCCCGACCAGCAGCGGCTTGCGCCGCACCCGGTCGGCGAGCAGGCCGCCGAGCGGCAGCAGCAGCAGCGGGGCGGAGAAGCAGAACAGCACCAGACCGGCGGCGGAGTTGCTGCCGGTCAGCACCTTGGCCCAGATGCCGAGGGCGATGGAGAGGGCGCTGTCACCGAGGACGGACAGGGTCTGCCCGGCGAGGTAGTGCCGGAACTCCGGGCGGGCCAACAGCGGCTGCATGGCGGTTCCTTCGTTGCGCCGACGGCGCTTCGGGGTGTGCGGGGATGCTCGGCGGGTTCGCGGAGGTGCGGGAGGTGCGGAGGGTGCGGTGGCGTGGAGGGTACGGGGAAGAGCCCGGGGTGCGCCCTGACGCACGCGGGGTGCTCAGGGCGCCTGCCGGTCAGCGGGCGACGGGGTGTGCCGGGGCGAGCGGGGCGACGGCGGCGAAGCCCTCGATCACCGCGTCGTTGGCGTCCTTCTCGCCGATGGCGACCCGGATGCCCTGCCCGGGGTAGTAGCGGACGGCCACCCCCAGGCTCTCCAGCTCCGCGCGCAGCGGGCCGTGGTCGCCGGGGGCGTCGACCCACACGAAGTTGGTCACGCTGGGCGCCACCGTCCAGCCGAGCCGCAGCAGTTCGGCCTCGGTCCGCTGCCGCTCGGCGGCGATCTCGGAGATCCGCCGGGCCATCTCGTCCTCGGCGGCGACGGCGGCGAGCAGGCCCGCCTCCTGGAGCCGGTTCACCGCGTACGGCACCTGGTGGTCCCGCACCCGCTGCGCCACGGACTCCTCCGCCAGCGCGTAGCCGATCCGCAGCGCGGCGATGCCGTGCGACTTGGACAGGGTGCGCAGCACCACCAGGTTCGGCCACCGCTCGATCCGGGCCGGCACGTCCGGGGCCTGCCAGCCCAGGGCGAAGTCGACGTACGCCTCGTCGAGCAGGATCAGCGCCGTGGACGGCACCCGGTGGAAGAACTCCGTCAGCTCGGCCCAGGAGTAGACCGTGCCGGTCGGGTTGTGCGGGTTGCACAGCACGACGATCCGGGTGCGCTCGTCCGTCCGCTCGGCCATCGCCGCCAGGTCGTGCCGGGCGTCGGGGCCGAGCGGGACCGGCCGGGCCTCGGCCCGGGCGATCTCGCAGAACAGCGGGTACGCGTCGAAGCAGGGCGCCGAGTGCACCACGTTGTCGCCGGGCTCGACGACCGCGTGGAAGAGGTCCAGCGCCACCCCCGCCGAGCCGTGGCCGACCACGACCTGGCCGGCCGGGACGCCCTGCCAGTCCGCGACGATCCCGGCGATCCGCTCGGGGCGGAAGTCCGGGTAGCGGTGCAGGTCGGCACCGGCCGCGGCCAGCGCCTCCAGCACCGACGGCAGCGGCGGGTAGGGGTGCTCGTTCTGCGCCAGCAGGTATCTGGCGCTCGACGGGGCGGCCATCAGTCGGCCTGGAGGACGTAGAGCCAGGAGTGCGGGGTGGCGAGCGCCTCGACGCGGTCGATCCGCAGGCCGGCGTCGGTGAACAGCTCCTCGTAGGTGGCCTTGGTGTGCAGCGGCACGCCCATCATCGCGTGCGCCAGCTCGAAGCCGACCGAGAAGACCGGCTGGGCGCCGTCGGAGGTGCCCGGGTCGCGCAGCATGGTGTCGCCGAGGACGAAGGTGCGGGCCTTCGGGAAGGCCTCCCGCATCCGGGTGAAGATCGAGGAGCGGGTGCTCGGGTCGGCCAGCAGGTCGTGCAGCAGGAAGAAGCTCATCACGGTGTCGACCTCGGCCACCTCGGCGGCCTCGGCGTCGTTGTCGATCTGGGTGCCGAGCAGGCCCAGCACGTCCGCGCGGACGGCGGTGACCCGGTCCTGCATGCCGGCCTCGGCGATGTCGCGGCGGGCGATGTCGGTGGCCGGGCGGCTGATGTCGATGCCCAGGCCCCGGGTGCCCTCGCGCTGCGAGACCACGCGGCGCACCCGGGCGGAGGTGCCGGAGCCGAGGTCGGCGATGGTGCGGAAGTCGATCCCGTTCAGCACGTCGGTCAGCTGCGCGGCGAACAGCGACTGGTCGCACTGGGCGGAGCCGAGGGCGACCATCGCCTCGTCGCGGAAGACGTTCTCGTCGTAGCGGTGGGTGCCGGCGCTCAGGTGGCCGGCGCGGCCGAACACGTCGTGGTAGCCGCCGACGGCCCAGGTGAAGTAGCCGCGCGCGGCGGCGACCTCCAGGCCGGCCTCGGTGGGCAGGTAGGCGTCGCCGTCGGCCTTGAGGTAGCCGTAGTCGGAGGCGGCGCGCAGCACGGCCTCGGTGCGGGCGGTGTCGCCGGCCTGGGCGGTGGCCTCGGCGGCCGTCAGCGGCTCGCCGCGGCCGATCCGCTCCAGCAGGCCGATCCGGTCCAGCGCGAAGATCACGTTGGCGGCGATGAAGCCGTTGTAGGCGTCGGTCGAGGTGATCGGCGACGGGGTGATGCCGCGCCAGGCGTCGGGGATGGCCGAGGTGGTCATGGGTGGTGTCCGTTTCTCCGTGGGCGGACCGGGTGTGGTCCGCGTGGTGTGCGCAGGTCGGTCGCCTGCGGTCGGTAGGGGTGTCGGGCCGGTGGGGCGGGCGGGTCAGGAGGTCAGGCGGGCGGCGAGCAGCGGGCCGATGACGGCGAGCGCCTCGGCGCCCGTCATCGCGCCGTGGGTGCTCGGCACCTCGTGGACGTCGAGCCGGCCGCCCAGGTGCGGGCGCCAGCTCTCCGGGTCGGGGGCGTCGGCCGGCCGGTCCTTGGCGGCGGTGAAGAACAGCGCGTCGCCGTCGTAGCCGGGCAGCGGGAGCTCGTGGGACAGTTCGGCGTTGGCCTGGAAGACCGAGACCACCCGGGCCACCCCGGCGCCGCTGAGGCCGGTCAGCGGGCCCTCGCCGTCCCGGACGAGCGCGGCGTAGCCGTCCTCGTCCGCGGGCCAGGCGGTGACCTCGCCGGCCGGGTGGCCGAGCGAGTCGAGGATCACCGCGAGCTGGGCCGGGTCGTCCCGCCACCGCTCGGGCCCCGGCTCGCCGGTGCCCGGGTAGGCGTCCAGCAGGGCCAGCAGCCGGACCTCCTCGCCCTGTTCGCGCAGCAGCGCGGCGATCGCGTGGGCGACGGCCCCGCCGAAGGACCAGCCGAGCAGGGCGTACGGGCCCTCGGGCCGGACGGCGCGGATCCGCGCCAGGTAGGTCCGGGCCAGCTCCGCGACGGAGGCGGGCTGTGCGGCCGGGTCGGCCAGGCCGGGGGCCTGGAGGCCGTAGATCGGCTGCTCGGCGTCGAGGTGGCGCAGCAGGCCGGTGTAGACCCAGCTGATGCCGGCGGCCGGGTGGACGCAGAACAGCGGCGGGCGCGAGCCGCGGGTGCGGATCGGCAGCAGGACGGGGAAGGCCTCGGCGGCCGGGCCCTGGTCGAGCCGCTCGGCCAGCCGGGCGACGGTCGGCGCCTCGAACAGCGCGCGGACGCCGATCGCCTCGCCGTCGCCGACCAGCTCGCGCAGGTCCGCGACCAGCCGGCTGGCCAGCAGCGAGTGCCCGCCCAGCTCGAAGAAGTTGTCGTCGACGCCGACCTTCTCCAGTCCGAGCAGGTCGGCGAACAGGCCGCAGAGCAGCTCCTCCCGGGGGGTCGAGGGTGCCCGCCCGGTGCCGAGCCAGGCGTTGTCGGGGGCCGGCAGGGCCTTGCGGTCCACCTTGCCGTTGGCGGTCAGCGGCAGGGCGTCCAGGGCGACGACCGCCGAGGGCACCATGTAGTCCGGCAGCGAGGCGCCGACGTGGGCCCGCAGCTCGGCCTGGTCGACGGCGTGCCCGGGGCGGGCGACGGCGTAGCCGACCAGCCGGCGGTCGCCCGGTCGGTCCTCCCGGACCAGCACGAACGCCTGGGCCAGCGACGGGTGTCCGGCGAGCGCGGCCTCGATCTCGCCGGGCTCGATCCGGAAGCCGCGGATCTTCACCTGGTGGTCGGTGCGGCCCAGGTACTCCAGGGTGCCGTCGGCCTGGCGGCGGACCAGGTCGCCCGAGCGGTACATCCGGCTGCCGGGCTCGCCGTACGGGTCGGCGACGAAGCGCTCGGCGCTCTGGCCGGGCCGGTTGAGGTAGCCGCGGGCCAGGCCGGCGCCCGCGATGTACAGCTCGCCCTCGACCCCGGCCGGGACGGGCCGCAGCGCGGCGTCCAGGACGTAGAGCCGGGTGTCGAGCACGGGCCGGCCCATCGGCGGGGCGGTCCGGCCTTCGAGCGGGCCGCTCATGCTGGCGCAGACGGTGGACTCGGTCGGGCCGTAGGCGTTGACCATCCGCAGCCGGGCCGACCAGTGCTCGACCAGGTCCGGCGGGCAGGCCTCGCCGGCGACCACCAGGGTGGCGCCGCGCGGCAGGGCGTCCGGGGCGAGCACGGCCAGCGCGGTCGGCGGCAGGGTCAGGTGGGTGACGCCCTGTTCGGCGACCAGCTCCGCCAGCGAGGGGCCCGGCAGCAGCCGGTCGGCGTCGCCGAGGACGGCCCGGGCGCCGGTGAGCAGCGCCATGCCCAGCTCCCAGACGGCGGCGTCGAAGGACGGCGAGGCGAACAGCAGCACCCGGCTGTCCGGGGTCACGGCCAGGCCCCGGCGCTGGCTCTCCACCATGGCGGCGAGCCCGCTGTGGGTGACCACCACGCCCTTGGGGCGGCCGGTGGAGCCCGAGGTGTAGATGACGTACGCGGCCGAGTGCGGGGTGATCGCGGTGCCGGTGAGGTCGTGCGCCGGGTGGCCGGAGGCGTCCAGGTCCTCGATCAGCAGCCGCGGGACGGTGCTGTCGCCGAGCAGGCCGTCGACCAGGGCCGCGCTGGTGAGGACCAGCGCGGGCCGGGCGTCCGCCAGCATGTGGGCGATCCGGTCGGCCGGGTAGCGCGGGTCCAGCGGCTGGAAGACGGCGCCGGCCTTGAGCACGGCCAGCTGGGCGACGATCAGCTCGATTGAGCGCTCCAGGCCGATCGCGACGAACCGTTCGGGGCCCGCGCCGTGCTCGACCAGCAGCCGGGCGAGGCGGTTGGCACGCTCGTTCAGCTCGCGGTAGCTGACCCGCTCGGTGCCGAAGGCGAGCGCGACGGCCTCCGGGCGGGCGGCGGCCTGCGCCTCGAAGAGCGCCGGGAAGGTGGCGAGCGGGAGGTCCTCCCGGGTGTCGTTCCAGCCGGTGAGCAGCTGCTCGCGCTCCTCGGGGGCCAGCACCTCGACCCGGCTCACGGACTGCTCCGGGTCGGCCAGCACCGAGCGCAGGACGCGCTCGAAGCGGGCGGCCGTCGCCTCGGCGGTGGCCCGGTCGAACAGGTCGACGGCGTACTCCAGGGTCAGGCCCAGCCCGGCGGGCGCGCCGGCCTCGTCGAAGCTCTCACTGAAGGCGAAGGTCAGGTCGAACTTGGCGAGGTCCGAGTCCAGTTGCTCGACCCGGGCGGGCAACCCGCCGAGACTGGTCTCCCCGGCCTCGCCGCCGGAGGTCAGCATCACCTGGCAGAGCGGGTGGCGGGCGGTCGAGCGCACCGGGTTGAGCAGCTCGACCAGCCGCTCGAAGGGCACGTCCTGGTGCTCGAAGGCGTCCAGGGTGGCGAGCCGGACGCGCTCCACCAGCTCCCGGAAGCTCGGGTCGCCGCTGGTGTCGGTGCGCAGCACCAGGGTGTTGACGAAGAAGCCGACCAGGTCCTCCAGCGCCTCCTCGGAGCGGCCGGCCACCACGGTGCCGATCGGCAGGTCGGTGCCCGCGCCGATCCGGCCCAGGGTGGTGGCCAGCGCGGCCTGCATCACCATGAACACGCTGGCCCGGCCGCGCTGCGCCGACTCGACCAGGGCGGCGTGGAGTTCGGCGTCCATCCGCAGTTCCACGGCGGCGCCGCGGCGGCTCGGGGCGGCGGGGCGCCGGCGGTCGAAGGGGAGCGCCAGCTCCTCCGGCAGGTCGGCCAGGGCCTGCTGCCAGTAGGCGAGTTGCTCGGTCAGCAGGGTGCTGGGCCGCTCGTCGGTGCCGAGCAGCTCGTGCTGCCAGAGGGTGTAGTCGGCGTACTGCACGGGCAGCGGGCGCCAGCCGGGGGCGGTGCCGGCGCGGCGGGCCTCGTAGGCCTCGCCGAGGTCGCGCAGCAGCGGGACCACGGACCAGCCGTCGGTGGCGATGTGGTGCATCAGCACCAGCAGGACGTGCTCCTCGTGCGCCACCGGGATCAGCGACACCAGCCTGGCGATCCTCAAGAACAAGGACGTCATCGCCGTCGACCAGGACGGCCTGGCGAAGCCCGCCACCCTGGTC
>NZ_JBEZUT010000152.1:0-20371 GCF_040636595.1 Kitasatospora sp. NPDC036755 | reverse complement strand
GCTGCTCTGCATGGCGCTCTCCACCGAGGAGATCGAGGCGCTGGTCGCCGAGACCCGGGGCGTCCGTCCGGCTGGCGCGCTGCTGCACCCCGGTGCCGCCGGACGAGGTCGCCGGCTACCCGATCCGCGGCGGCGCGGTCGCGGTGCACCGCACCGGCTGCCCGGCGGGGGAGCGGATGCGCGCCGACGGGCGGGCCGAGCTGGAGGTGCGCTGGCACCCGGAGGGCGGGCCGGCGGCCGGGCACCGGGTCACCCTGCGGGCCGAGGCACTGAACCGGCCCCGGCTGCTCGCCGACCTCACCGCGGCGATCTCCGGGGCGGGAGTCGGCATCGTCTCGGCGGAGGTCGAGCCGCCGCAGGAGTCCCGGGTCCGGCACACCTACACCGTCGAACTGCCCGAGCCGGCCGCGCTGCCGGGGCTGATGCGGGCGATGCTCAAGGTCTCCGGGGTGTACGACGTGAGCCGCCCGCACGCCCCCGAGGGGGTGTAGCCGGGACCGGCGGGGGGCCCGGGAGCGGCGCCGGAGCGGCCGTCCCGGGGAAATGGGGATGACCGGCCCGGTCCGGGCGTGCGACCATCATGGGGAATTCACGGCCGGTCCACGGCGTTCTCCGGGCACAGGAGCCCGGGCGGCACCCGGGGACCTGAGGGGTAGCTCACCCCGCTCGGACGGTAATCGGGGCGGCAGCTGGGCAGACTCCGTACGGGGCCGCAGCCGCGGTCCCCGAAGGCCACCCGTACCAGCGAGCCAAAGGACAGAATGACCTCCACGTTCGACACCCGCGACCACGCCGACGCTCCGCGCCGCCTCGACGGTCTGCGGGCGGAAGCCCTCATGGACGAGGACCTCGCGGCCATCGACGAGGACCTCGGCCACCACTACGACGGCGACCAGTACGACCGCAGCGAGCGAGCAGCCCTGCGCCGTGTCGCCGGCCTCTCCACCGAACTCGAGGACGTCACCGAGGTCGAGTACCGCCAGCTCCGCCTGGAGCGCGTGGTCCTCGTCGGCGTCTGGACGGACGGCACGCTGGAAGAGGCGGAGAACTCGATGGCCGAGCTCGCCGCACTCGCCGAGACGGCCGGCTCCCAGGTGCTGGACGGCGTCATCCAGCGCCGCGACAAGCCCGACGCCGCCACCTACATCGGCTCCGGCAAGGCGAAGGAGCTGCGCGACATCGTCGCCTCCACCGGCGCCGACACCGTGGTCTGCGACGGTGAGCTCACCCCCGGCCAGCTGATCCACCTGGAGGACGTGGTCAAGGTCAAGGTCGTCGACCGGACGGCCCTGATCCTGGACATCTTCGCCCAGCACGCCAAGTCCCGGGAGGGCAAGGCCCAGGTCTCGCTCGCGCAGATGCAGTACATGCTGCCCCGGCTGCGCGGCTGGGGTCAGTCGCTGTCCCGGCAGATGGGTGGCGGTGGCTCCGGCACCTCGGGCGGCGGCATGGCCACCCGCGGTCCCGGTGAGACCAAGATCGAGACCGACCGGCGCCGGATCCGCGAGAAGATGGCGAAGCTCCGCAGGGAGATCGCCGACATGAAGAAGGGCCGCGACACCAAGCGCCAGGAGCGCAAGCGCCACCAGGTGCCGTCCGTGGCCATCGCCGGGTACACCAACGCCGGCAAGTCCTCCCTGCTCAACCGGCTCACCGGCGCGGGCGTGCTGGTGGAGAACGCGCTGTTCGCCACCCTGGACCCGACCGTGCGCCGGGCCGAGACCCCGAGCGGGCGGCTCTACACGCTGGCCGACACCGTCGGCTTCGTCCGGCACCTGCCGCACCACCTGGTCGAGGCGTTCCGCTCGACCATGGAGGAGGTCGCCGACGCGGACCTCATCCTGCACGTGGTGGACGGCTCGCACCCCGAGCCGGAGACGCAGCTGGCCGCCGTCCGCGAGGTCATCGTCTCGGTCGACGCGCAGAACGTGCCGGAGATCGTGGTGATCAACAAGGCGGACGCCGCCGATCCCCACGTGCTCCAGCGGCTGCTGCGCCGCGAGCCGCACGCCATCGTGGTGTCGGCCCGCAGCGGCGCGGGCATGGAGGAGCTGCTGCAGCTCATCGACGACGAGCTGCCGCGCCCGGCGGTCGAGGTGCGGGCCCTGGTGCCCTACACCCAGGGCGCGCTGGTCTCCCGGGTGCACGCCGAGGGCGAGCTGATCTCCACCGAGCACACCGGCGAGGGCACCCTGCTGCACGCCAAGGTGGCGGCCGAACTGGCCGCCGAGCTGGAGTACTTCGCGGTGGCCCTGCGGGGCTGAGGCCGGAACGCGCGGAAGAGCCCCGGGACGGGACTGCCGTCCCGGGGCCCTTCCGCGCGCCCGCGGGGACTACCTGACGTTCTTGGCGAAGTAGTCGAAGGCCTGCTTCGCCTGGTCCTGCAGCGAGGGGCCGGCCTGGTAGCCGGCCGGAGCGCGGTTGCCGACCGCGCCGACACTGACCAGGTTGGGCTTGCCGTCCCGGGTGACGAACCAGCCACCGCCGGAGGAGCCCGCCGTCATGGTGCAGCCGATCACGTACATCGGTGGGCGGGCCGGGTCGAAGGAGAGCCGCCCGGGGGCGACCGGGGAGTCGCAGTGCTCGAGCTCCAGGCCGTCGAACGGCCGCTCGGCCGGGTAGCCGTAGGCGGCGGCCGCGGTGATCCGGTCGCGCGGGGCGTTGAACCAGATCGGCACCGAGCCGCCGACCGCCTCCTCCAGGGACCGGCCGGAGCCGTCCTCCGCGCGCACCCGCAGCACGCCGTAGTCGTACTGGTGGCGGGCGCCGACGCCGTTCTCCTGGAGCCAGGTCGGCGAGACCAGCGCGCGCACCGCCGTCCACCGGCCGTACGGGGCGGCCTGCTGGTCGGCGCCCGGCTTGCCGCGGACCACCCGGCCGTCCCGGTTGAAGCCGGGCACGAAGACCAGGTTCTTCAGCCAGCCGCCGCCCCTGCCGTCGTGCAGGCAGTGCGCGGCGGTGTAGACGAGGTTGCTGCGGCCCGGGTTGACCGGGTCGGAGACCACGGTGGCGGAGCAGGCCGCGTCGCCCTGCGGTGTGGTCATGAAGAGCCGGCCGACCACCGAACCGACCTGCCCGTACGGGTGCGGCTGCGGCACGGCCGGGACGGCGGCGGGCGCGGCGTCCCGCTCCACACCGGCCGCCGCGGGGGCGGTCAGCGAGTACTCCGGGGTGGGCCGGGGCTTGGCGGCGTCCATCCGGGCCGCCGTCCAGGAGCCGGGCGCCGGCTCGTCGGCGAAGCCGCTGTCGGCGACGTAGCGGGCCCAGTCCTCCACCTTCCAGCCGGAGAGGTCGCCCGCGCTGGTGGGTGCGGACCTGGGCATGGCCAGCGGAGCGGTGGCGGGCCGGGCGGGGCCGTCCGGGCCGCACCCGGCCGCGCCCAGGGCGAGCGCGGCGAGCAGCGCGGCGCCGGCCGTCGCGGCCCGGCGGATGGTTCTCGGCATGCTGGCTCGTCCCCCGTGCTGTGCTGGTGGTTCCGTGCCGCCCCTCGTGGCGGCCGCCGTTCCGTCGGTTCGCCGGCGCGGCCACCGCTCCGACGGAACGGCGGCCGCGTCCGCGACCCGGCTACTTCTTGGAGATCCAGTCCAGCGCCTGCCGGGCGACCGCCTCCAGGTACGGGCCGCTCAGCGAGGTGTGGTCCTGGGTCCCGATCGAGGTGTTGCTGACCAGGGCGGTCCTGCCGTCCGGCATGGTGGCGAACCAGCCGCCGCCGCTGGCGCCCTGGGTCATGTCGCAGCCGATGGTCAGCATGGTCGGGCGCTTGGCGTCGAAGGAGAGCCGGGTGGGCTTGCCGCCGTCGCACCTGTACAGCTCCTGGCCGTCGAACGGCTTGACCAGCGGGTAGCCGGCGGCCGAGACCTTGAGCTGGTCGCGCGGCGCGTCGAACCAGACCGGGACGGCCGAACCGACCGTCTCCTCCAGGGACTTGCCGGTGTCGTTCTGGTTGTGCACGCGCATGACCGCGAAGTCGTACTGGTTGGCGGCGTCGCCGGTGCCGCCGCCCTCGACCATCCACTGCGGGGAGGTGGTGACCTGGTCGGCCCACCAGGTGCCGAGCGGGGCCAGCTCGGACAGCGGAGCGCGCTTCCCGCCGCTGGAGGCGCCCGAGTTGTTGTAGGCGGGCACGAAGACCAGGTCCTTGTAGAAGTTCCCGCCCTTGCCCTCGTGGACGCAGTGGCCGGCCGTCCAGACCAGGTTGCTCCTGCCCGGGTGCTGCGGGTCGGTGATCACCGTCGCCGAGCAGTTGCCGCGGCCGCCCTGGGCGGAGAAGAACACCTTGCCGGAGGGCTGCTTGGTGTACGGGCGGGGCACCGTCACGGCCTTGACCACCGCGGGCTCCGGGTCGGTCACGCCCTCGTCGGTGGACGGCTTGGGCGTGGCGGGGGCGGGCTTGGCGGCGGGCGGGGCCGGGTCGGCGGGCTTGGAGTCGCCCATCTTGTCCGGGTCCCAGAAGTCCTTCACCACCGGGTTGTTGAAGACGTGCTTGGACGCCCACTTGTCCCAGTCCTCGTACTTCCACTTCTTCAGGTCGTCCCAGCTCCTGGGCAGCCCCTCCAGCAGGCCGGTGGGCAGCCCGGACGGGAGGGTGATCCCGCCGATCACGCCGCCCGAACCCGCGGCCGTGCCCGCCTGGGAGGAGGGCGGCGGCGCGGCGGTGGTCCCGTTGTCTCCCGCCGGGCCGTCCGGCCCGCAGGCGCTCACGGCCAGCAGGGTGCCCGCGGCCAGGGCGGCGGCCAGGGCTGACCGGTGGATCCTAGGCATCTGTGCGCTTCCCCCTGTGATCGGTCGATCGGTGCTGGGCGGTGCCGGGCGGCCGGGTGGCGCCGGGCCGCCGGACGGTACCGCGGCCGGCGGCTCCGGGCCGGGGTGGTGCGTGTCCGGCCGGTCCGCGGTGCGGTGGTCCGCCGCCCTGGAGTCTTCCATCGCGGAGGAGGACGGCGATGCCCGCCCCCCGGGTTGCGGCGCGGGCCGGAGGTCACCGATCCGTGATCCCGGCCCGGCCCGTTCACCGGCCCAGCAGGGCATCCGGCCCCGGAGGTGGACAATCGCCGATTCTCACCCGGACGAGTGAGCGGTCCTTGTGATCACCCGTCATGGATAGGTAACCCTTACCTGACGCGACGGTGCGAGCGCCCGCCGATCCCCTCCACCACAGCGCGCGTCTGCACCCCCACGCGCCCCAAGGAGCAGCCTTGAGCACCGCCGCCCTCACCGGAGCCCCGCCCGCCCCCGTCGCCGTCCCCGTCCCGCCGCCCGCCGCGGAGCGGCCCCACGGGAAGGACCTGCTGCTGCACCCCGACCCGGCCGTCGCCGCCGAACAGGCCGGGCTGGAGGCCCTGTTGCGCTGCTGGACCCGGGAGACCGGGGCCCGGCCCGGCCCGGACGGCCGGCTGCGGATCGCCGTCCTCGGCGGGGCCGCCCGGCTCACCGCCCCGGTCGCCTACTGGTCGCCCGGCGGCTGGCACCGCTTCGGGTCGGCCACGCTGTCGGCCGGCGAGGGCACCGCCGAGGCCCCCGTGGACGCCGTCACCGCCGCCGCGCTGCTCGCCGCCGCGGCCGCCGAACGGCCCGACCCCGGGCAGGTCGCCGACCTGGCCGCCAGGGTCGCCGACTCGGTCGTGCGCACCGCCGAGATCCTCGCCCACCGCCGCACCGCCGCCACACCCGGCGGACCGGAGCGCTCGCACTTCCTCGCCGCCGAGCAGTCCCTGCTGCTCGGCCACCCGCTGCACCCCACGCCGAAGAGCCGCGACGGCCTCGGCCCGGCCCAGAGCGCCGCCTACTCGCCCGAACTGCACGGCTCCTTCCAACTGCACTGGTGGGCGGTGGACCGCGAACTGCTGGCGGCCGGCTCCGCCGTCGCCGAGAGCGCCGAGCGGCTCACCGCCGGCCTGCTCGACGGCGGCACCGCGCTGCCGCCCGGCACCGCCGCCGTCCCGCTGCACCCCTGGCAGGCCCGTGAACTCGCCCACCGCCCGGCCGTCGCCGCACTGCTCGCCGACGGACTGCTGCACGACCTCGGCCCGGCCGGCGAACCCTGGTACCCCACCTCCTCGGTGCGCACCGTCTACCGGCCCGGCACCCCGTGGATGCTCAAGCTCTCGCTCGGCCTGCGGATCACCAACTCCCGCCGGGAGAACCTGCGCAAGGAACTGCACCGCGGCCTGGAGATGCACCGGCTGCTGGAGAGCGGGCTGGCCGCCGAGTGGCGGGCCGCCCACCCCGGCTTCGACATCGTCCGCGACCCGGCCTGGATCGGCGTCGACCACCCCGACCTCGGCGACCCGGGCGGCCTGGACACCGTGCTGCGCGCCCAGCCCTTCGCGCCCACCGACCGCGTGCTGTGCGTCGCCGGGCTGGCCGCCGAACAGCCGCTGGGCACCGGCGACACCGTGCCCTCCCGACTCGGCGACATCCTGCGGGCCCTGGCCGCCCGCTGCGCCCGCCCGCTGCAGACCGTGGCCGCCGAATGGTTCCTTCGCTACCTGGACGCGGTCGTCCTGCCGATCCTCTGGCTGGACGGCCGGGGCGGCATCGCCCTGGAGGCGCACCAGCAGAACAGCCTCGTGCAGCTGGACGCCGAGGGCTGGCCGTGCGGCGGCCGCTACCGCGACAACCAGGGCTACTACTACCGGGAGAGCGCGGCCGACCGGCTCACCGCCCGGCTGCCCGGACTCGGCACGGACAGCGACACCTTCCTGCCGGACGGGGTGATCGACCACCACTTCGCCTACTACCTCGGCATCAACCACGTGCTCGGCCTGATCGGTGCCCTCGGCTCCCAGCGGCTCGCCGACGAGACGGTGCTGCTGGCCGCGCTGCGCCGGTTCCTCACCGGCCCTCAGGCCGCCGCCACCGGCTCGGCGCTGCCCGGACTGCTGCTGGAACAGCCCACGCTGCCCTGCAAGGCCAACCTGCTCACCCGGATCAACGGCATGGACGAACTGGTCGGCCCGGTCGCCAGCCAGTCCGTGTACGTGGACATCCCCAACCCGGTGGCGGGAGCCTGATGCCCTGTGACCCGCCCGGGTGGGGCCCCGTCCCCACCCCGGCCGGTGAGTTCCGGCTCGGCCCGGTCCGGCTGCCCGCCGACCTGGCGCTGCTCGCCGGCTGGATGAACGACCCCGAGGTCGACGCCTTCTGGACGCTCGCCGGGCCGCCGGAGGCCACCGAACGGCACGTCCGCGCCCAGCTGGACGGCGACGGCCGCAGCACCCCGTGGCTCGGCCTGCTCGACGGCGAGCCGATGAGCTACTGGGAGGTCTATCGCGCCGACCTCGACCCGCTCGCCGCGCACTACCCGGCGCGGCCGCACGACACCGGCGTGCACCTGCTGCTCGGCCCCGCCGCCAGCCGGGGCCGCGGGCTGGGCGCCGTCCTCCTCGCCGCCCTCGCAGAATTGATTCTGCTCCGGAACCCGCGCTGCGAACGGGTGGTGGCCGAACCGGACGTCCGCAACCGGCGGTCCGTCCGGGCCTTCGAACGGGCCGGATTCCGGGCCGCCGCCGAACTCGACCTGCCCGACAAGCGTGCCGCCCTGATGGTCCTCGAACGGGCCGGCCGGCCCGTCGCGCAGGACCGACTCCCCGCCTAGGACAAACCCGTGGACACCTCGACACCCCCTCCGTACGACCTGCTCGGCGTCGGCATCGGCCCGTTCAACCTCTCGCTCGCCGCACTCGCCGAGCCCGTCCCCGGCCTGCGCACGCTCTTCTGCGACCAGCGGCCGGAGTTCCGCTGGCACCCCGGGATGCTGGTGGACGGGGCCCGGATGCAGGTGCCGTTCCTCGCCGACCTGGTCTCCCTGGTCGACCCGACCAGCCCGTGGTCCTTCCTCAACTACCTGCGCGAGCAGGACCGGCTCTTCCCGTTCTACTTCGCCGAGCGCTTCCAACTGCCGCGCCGCGAGTACGACCACTACTGCCGCTGGGCCGCCGAACACCTGGCCAACTGCCGCTTCGGCACCGAGGTCACCGCCCTGCACTGGGAAGCGCCCTGGTACCGCGTCGAGCTGACCGACACCGCGACCGGCCGGCGATCCGAGGCCAGGGCCCGTAACCTCGCCCTCGGCGTCGGCACCCGGCCCGTGCTGCCCGAGGCCTTCACCGCGCTGGCCGGCCACCCGCGGGCCTTCCACTCCGCCGAGTACCTGGAGCGCCGCGCCGACCTGGCCGGCGCCCGGGACATCACCGTGGTCGGCAGCGGGCAGTCCGGGGCCGAGGTCTTCCTCGACCTGCTCCGGCGCCACGAGGGCGACGGCGTCCGGCTGCGCTGGCTCACCCGGACCAGGGCACTCGCCCCCATGGAGTACTCCAAGCTCGGCCTGGAGCACTTCACCCCCGACTACACCCGCTACTTCCACGGCCTGCCCGCACCCGTCCGGGCCGCCCTGGTCACCGCCCAGTGGCAGCTGCACAAGGCCGCCAGCGCCGAGACCCTCGCCGAGATCCACGACCACCTCTACGAGCGCACCATCGGCCGCCCGATCGACGCCCTCCCGGTCGAGATCACCCCCGGCACCGCCGTCGACGCCGCCCGCCCCGGCCCCTGCGGCGGCCTCGAACTGCACTGCCGGCACACCGACTCCGGCGCCGAGCACCTGCTGCGCACCGACGCCGTGGTGCTCGCCACCGGCTACCGGGCGGCCCGCCCCGCCGCACTCGAACCGCTCGCCGAGCTGATCGACTGGGACGAGGCCGGACGCTACAGGGTCGACCTGGACCACCGGGTCGCCACCCGGCCCGAGCTCACCGGCGGGCTGTACGTCCAGAACGCCGAACTGCACACCCACGGCGTCGGCACCCCCGACCTCGGGCTCGGCGCCCACCGGGCGGCCGTGATCCTCAACGCCGTCACCGGGCGCACCGTCCACCGGCTGCCCGGGCGCACCGCCTGGACCGGCTTCGCGCCGCCCGTCCACGCGGCCGCGTCCCCCGACCCGGCCGCGTCCCCCGACCCGGCCGCCGACCGGCCCCCGGTCGACCCGGCCCGAGTCGACGGGACCCGCGCCGACCGGAGTCATGCCGGTCCGGCCGCCGCCGACCCGACCCCCGCCGTCCCCCGCCCCCAGGAGTTGACCCGTGCCGCAACAGTCGGCCGCTGAACCGCCGCTCCACCTGCCCCCGCACCTCACCGCCGGGCACTGGCGGCGAGCCGGCCGCGCCCTGCTGGCCAAGATGCTGGGAGAGTTCGCCTACGAGGAGCTGCTGCGGCCCGTCCCCGGCGACGAGCCCGGGGAGTACCGGCTGGAGCTGCCCGAGGCCGAGTACCGCTTCACCGCCCGCCGCGGCGCCTACGACAGCTGGCAGGTCGACCCGGAGTCCGTCCGCTGCTCCCGCCCGGACGGCCTGGACCCGCTGCGCTTCCTCCCGTACGCCCGGCAGACCCTCGGCCTGCGCGGCGAGACCACCGGCCACCTGATCCGCGAGCTCTCCGCCACCCTCACCGCCGATGCCCGCCAGCTCGCCACCGCGCTGACCGCCGCCGAACTCGCCGACCTCGACCACGCCGCGCTGGAGGGCCGGCAGACCGGCCACCCCTGGATCGTCCCCAACAAGGGCCGGATCGGCTTCTCCGCCGCCGACACCGCCCGCTGGGCCCCGGAGGCCCGCAGCCCGCGCCCGCTGCCCTGGATCGCGGTCCACAAGCGGCTCGCCGAGTACCGCGGCGTACCCGGCCTGGAACGGCCCGAGCAGCTGTACGCCCGCGAGCTGGACGACGTGGACGCGCTGCGCGCCGCGCTCGGCCCGGACGCCGAGGACTACCTGCTGCTGCCCGTCCACCCCTGGCAGTGGGAGGAGACGGTCCTGCCGCTGTTCGCCCCCTGGATCGCCTCCGGCGAGATCGTCCCGCTGCCCTCGGACGGCGACCCACGGCTGCCCCAGCAGTCCATCCGGTCCTTCTTCAATACCGCCCACCCCGAGCGCTGCACCGTCAAGCTGCCGCTGTCCATCCTCAACACCCTGGTCTGGCGCGGCCTGCCGGTGGAGCGCACCCTGGCCGCCCCCACCGTCACCGCTTGGCTGCTCGGACTGCGCGACGCCGACCCGTACCTGCGCGACGAGTGCCGGGTGGTGCTGCTCGGCGAGATCGCCTCCGTCACCGTCGACCACCCGCTCTACCGCGAGCTGCCCGAGGCGCCGTACCAGTACAAGGAGCTGCTCGGCGCGATCTGGCGCCAGCCGCTCGGCCCGTTCCTGGACGGCGACGAACGGGCCCGCACCCTGGCCTCGCTGCTGCAGAGCGGCTCCGACGGGCGGGCGCTGGCCGCCGAGCTGATCGACCGCTCCGGCCTGCTTCCCGGCGACTGGACCGCCCGGCTGTTCGCCGCGATGATGCCGCCGCTGCTGCACTTCCTCTACCGCTACGGGCTGGTCTTCTCCCCGCACGGCGAGAACGCCATCGTGGTCTTCGACGCGTCCGACGCGCCGGTCCGGCTCGCGGTCAAGGACTTCGTGGACGACGTCAACCTCAGCGCCCAGAGCCTGCCCGAACTGCACGGCCTGCCCGCCGAGGTCGCCGAGGTGCTGCTGCGGGAGAGCCCGCAGGGGCTCTGCCAGTTCATCCATTCCGGGCTGTTCATCGGCGTCTTCCGCTTCCTCGCCCCGCTGCTGGAGGCGCAGACCGGACTGCCCGAGACCGAGTTCTGGGCCCTGCTGCGCGCCGAGGTGCTGCGCTACCAGGAGCGCTTCCCCGAGCTGCGCGAGCGCTTCGAGCTGTTCGACCTGTTCCGCCCCCGGATCGACCGGCTCTGCCTCAACCGCAACCGGCTGCTGCTGGACGGCTACCAGGACCGCCCGCACCGCCCGCACGCCGCCCGGTACGGGACGGTGCCCAACGCGCTGGTCACCGTGGACGTGCGAATGCCCGGGCAACGGGACCGGATTGTCACCCCCGCCCCGTAGGGTGGGAGGGTCATGACGAACGACTCCGAATCCCACGACTCCGAATCCCAGCGGGCGGCGGTCCTCGGCGACGAGGCCGAGGACGCCGTCGCCGTCCCGCGCTCGCGGATCCCCGAACTGCTGCACGCCGCGGTGGCGGCCGTCGGCGGTGTGGAGCGCCCCGGTCAGGTCCGGATGGCCGAGGCCGTCGCCGACGCCGTCGACCACGCCGAGCACCTGCTCGTCCAGGCCGGCACCGGCACCGGGAAGTCCCTGGCCTACCTGGTGCCCGCGCTCGCCCACGGCGACCGCGTGGTGGTCGCCACCGCCACGCTGGCGCTGCAACGCCAGCTGGTGGAACGGGACTTGCCGCGCACCGTCGAGGCGATGCACCCGGTGCTGCGCCGCCGCCCGCTGTTCGCGATGCTCAAGGGCCGCTCCAACTACCTCTGCCTGCACCGGGCCAACGAGGGCACCCCGAGCGACGAGGGCGAGGGCCTGTTCGACCCGGTGGACGCGCTCGGCGGGCCCACCGGGAAGCTCGGGCAGGACGTGCTGCGCCTGCGGGAGTGGGCCGACGAGACCGACACCGGGGACCGCGACGACCTCAGCCCCGGCGTCTCCGACAAGGCCTGGGCCCAGCTGTCGGTCACCTCCAAGGAGTGCCTGGGAGCCACCCGCTGCCCGTACGGGCAGGAGTGCTTCGCGGAGAAGGCGCGGGAGCGGGCCAAGCTGGCCGACGTCGTGGTCACCAACCACGCGATGCTCGCGATCGACGCGATCGAGGGCGCGCCGGTGCTGCCCGAGCACGGGCTGCTGATCGTGGACGAGGCGCACGAGCTGGTCAACCGGGTCACCGGCGCGGCCACCGCCGAGCTGACCGTCGGTGCGGTCAACCGGGCGGTGAAGCGGGCCGCGCGGCTGGCCAACGAGAAGGCGGTCGACGCGCTCCAGGCCGCCGCCGAGAACTACCACGGCCTGATGGAGACCGCCCAGCCCGGCCGGGTCGAGGAGCTGCCCGAGTACCTGGCGTACGCGGTCACCGCGATCCGGGACGCCTCCCGCCAGGTGATCACCTCGCTGGGGGAGACCAGGGACAAGGGCCTCAGCGACGAGGACGCCGTCCGCAAGCAGGCGATGGCCTCGGCCGAGGCGCTGCACGAGACGGCCGAGCGGCTGCTGGAGGACTCCGAGTACGACGTGGTCTGGATCGAGCGCAGCGACCGCTACGGGCTGGGCACCGCCTCGCTGCGGGTCGCCCCGCTGAGCGTCTCCGGGCTGCTGCGCGAGGGCCTGTACAAGGAGCGCTCGGTCGTCCTCACCTCGGCGACGCTCAAGCTCGGCGGGGACTTCAACGGCGTCGCCGCCTCGGTGGGCCTGCCCTCCGAGACGCGGCTGCCGGACGTCCGCACCGCCGGGGACAACCCCGAGCCGGGGTTCGGCGAGGACGCCGTCCCGCACTGGCGCGGGATCGACGTCGGCTCGCCGTTCAAGTACCCCAAGCAGGGCATCCTGTACGTCGCCAAGCACCTGGCCGACCCCGGGCGGGACCCGGAACGCCCGGACATGCTGGACGAGTTGGCCGAGCTGATCGGCGCGGCCGGCGGGCGGACGCTGGGCCTGTTCTCCTCGATGCGCGGCGCCCAGACGGCCGCCGAGGCGATGCGCGAGCGGCTCGACCACCGCGTCCTGCTCCAGGGCGAGGACACCCTGGGCGAGCTGATCCGGGAGTTCGCCTCGGACGCGACCACCTGCCTGTTCGGCACGCTCTCGCTCTGGCAGGGCGTGGACGTGCCCGGCTCGGCCTGCCAGCTGGTCGTGATGGACCGGATCCCGTTCCCCCGGCCGGACGACCCGCTGATGAGCGCCCGGCAGAAGGACGTCGAACAGCGCGGCGGGAACGGCTTCATGGCCGTCGCGGCGACGCACGCGGCGCTGCTGATGGCGCAGGGCGCGGGCCGGCTGGTGCGCGCGGCCGACGACCGGGGAGTGGTCGCGGTGCTGGACCCACGGGTGGAGACCAAGCGGTACGGGAGCTTCTTCCGGTCCTCGATGCCGGAGTTCTGGTACACCACGGACCGCAACCAGGTGCGCCGCTCGCTGGCGGCGATCGACGCCTCGGCGGCGCCGGTGCGGCCGGTGGTGAAGCGGGGCTGAGCGCCCGCCGCGGCCATTCCGCGGCACCAAACGCCGGAGGGGCTCCCCGCAGTCGCGGCGGAGCCCCTCTCCGACTGGTGGCGGTGGGCGTCGTCAGAGCCGGCGCAGGACCGCGACGACCTTGCCCAGGATGGTCGCGTTGTCGCCGTTGATCGGCTCGTACGCCGGGTTGTGCGGCATCAGCCAGATCCGGCCGTCCTCGCGCTTGAGCCGCTTGACGGTGGCCTCGCCGTCGATCATCGCGGCCACGATGTCGCCGTTCTCGGCGACCGGCTGGCGGCGCACGGTGACCCAGTCGCCGTCGCAGATGGCCGCCTCGATCATCGAGTCGCCGCGCACGGTGAGTGCGAACAGCTCGCCCTCGCCGACCAGCTGGCGGGGCAGCGGGAAGACGTCCTCGACCGTCTGCTCGGCCAGGATCGGCCCGCCGGCGGCGATCCGGCCGACCAGCGGGACATAGGAGGTGGAGGGCCGGCCGGCCGTCTCGGCGGTGTTCGGACGGGCCACCTCGACGCCGCGGACCTCGTAGGCGCGTGGGCGGTGCGGATCCCGGCGCAGGAAGCCCTTGCGTTCCAGGGCCATCAGCTGGTGGGCGACCGAGGAGGTGCTGGACAGGCCGACGGCCTGGCCGATCTCGCGCATGGACGGCGGGTAGCCGCGGCGCTGGACGGAGTCCCGGATGACCTCGATCACCCGGCGCTGGCGCTCGGTGAGTCCGGCCTCGTCGGTGCGGATGCCGGGGGGGCGTCCGGGCATCGCGCGCGCGGGGGAGGGGTGGGAGTCGTCCATGGCGGCGGAGTGTTCGATCGGCTGGTCGGGCACGCGAGTGGCCCCGGAAAGGGCCGCGCCGGAGAGGCGGTGGTCTTCGCTACGGTCCATGCTGATGTCCACACCCTGCTGATTCGTGGTGCGCTGCCCCACCTTGAACTGGGAGTGTTCCTGCACCGGGATGGTGTTGCTTTCGATCGTGTTCACGGCGGCCCCTCTCGACGGCTGTCCTCTCCCTTTTCCAGCCCAACGCGCCTCCTATCGAAAGGTTGCGCCAAACACACGTTCGAGTGAATTATTCGGGAGTTGACTGACTCGATCAAGGCTTTGTTGTACATCGAGTAAATGTTCGAGCCGAACTCGACTCCGGCAGTCTAATCCGCGCCGTCGCGGCATCGACACGCCACGGCGCTCACCTCCCCCAGAGTCCCAGATGTAGTGGCTACAGTCCTCTCCGTGCCCAGTACTAGTGGTCGCCCCGCATGATCAGCTTGCCCAGGCCGGGGGCGCATCGCATAGACTCGACAAGTCCGAACGTTCTGCCAGGGAGGGATCCCGAGGTGCACTGCCCCTTCTGCCGGCACTCCGACAGCCGTGTTGTCGACAGCCGGACCACCGAGGACGGCAGCTGCATCCGCCGCCGTCGGCAGTGCCCGGACTGCGGCCGCCGCTTCACCACGGTGGAGACGGCAGCGCTGATGGTCATCAAGCGCAGCGGCGTCACCGAGCCGTTCTCCCGGCAGAAGGTCATCACCGGCGTCCGCAAGGCCTGCCAGGGCCGCCCGGTCACCGAGGACGCGCTGGCCCAGCTCGGCCAGCGGGTCGAGGAGTGCGTGCGCGCCAGCGGCAGCGCCGAGCTGACCACCCACGACGTGGGGCTGGCCATACTCGGCCCGCTCAAGGAACTCGACGTGGTCGCCTACCTGCGCTTCGCCTCGGTGTACCAGGCGTACGACGGACTGGAAGACTTCGAGGCCGCCATCGCGGAACTCCGCGTCGAGCGGCCCCGCACCGCCGAGACGGACGACACCTGCGCGTCCGTCCCCGCCGCCGCGCCCTAGGAGGCGCCGGGCCCCACCGGGCCCTGTTCCGCACCACCACGGCCCCGCGGGGCCCACGCGTGCCCGAAATCAGGGCACGAAACACTACAAACCGTGCGCAAGCAGGCGAGGTCTCCGCCTGCCCGCACACCGGAAGAACGAACCAGCAGTGCCCGGACTTTTCAGGGCGCTTCGGGCGTTTGCCCAGGAGGAGGAGCGAGAAGTGACAGACACCACGAGCGGTTCCGCACGCGGGTCGAAGTCCGAGAAGGCCGCGGCCAAGGGCGCCAAGGCCCCGAAGGGCGGTCTCCGGATGGAGCGCATCCACACCACTCCTGGCGTGCACCCGTACGACGAGGTCCGCTGGGAGCGGCGTGACGTCGTCATGACCAACTGGCGCGACGGCTCGATCAACTTCGAGCAGCGCGGCGTCGAGTTCCCCGACTTCTGGTCGGTCAACGCCGTCAACATCGTCACGTCCAAGTACTTCCGCGGCGCCGTCGGCACCCCGCAGCGCGAGTGGAGCCTCAAGCAGATCATCGACCGCGTGGTGCTCACCTACCGCGCCGCCGGCGAGAAGCACGGCTACTTCGCGTCCAAGGACGACGCCGAGATCTTCGAACACGAGCTGACCCACGCCCTCCTCCACCAGGTGTTCAGCTTCAACTCGCCGGTCTGGTTCAACGTCGGCACCAAGCAGCCCCAGCAGGTCAGCGCCTGCTTCATCCTGTCCGTCGACGACTCCATGGAGTCGATCCTCGACTGGTACAAGGAAGAGGGCATGATCTTCAAGGGCGGCTCCGGCGCCGGCCTCAACCTCTCCCGGATCCGCTCCTCCAAGGAACTGCTCTCCTCCGGCGGCAACGCCTCCGGCCCGGTCTCCTTCATGCGCGGCGCCGACGCCTCCGCCGGCACCATCAAGTCCGGCGGCGCCACCCGCCGCGCGGCCAAGATGGTCGTCCTCGACGTGGACCACCCCGACGTCGAGGCCTTCATCGAGACCAAGGTGAAGGAAGAGGAGAAGATCCGCGCCCTGCGCGACGCGGGCTTCGACATGGACCTCGGCGGCGACGACATCACCTCCGTCCAGTACCAGAACGCCAACAACTCCGTCCGCGTCAACGACGAATTCATGACCGCCGTCGAGAACGGCACCGAATTCGGCCTGCGCGCCCGGATGACCGGCGAGGTCATCGAGACCGTCGACGCGAAGAAGCTCTTCCGCAAGATGGCCGAGGCCGCCTGGGCCTGCGCCGACCCCGGGATCCAGTACGACACCACGATCAACCGCTGGCACACCTGCCCGGAGTCCGGCCGCATCAACGCGTCCAACCCCTGCTCCGAGTACATGCACCTGGACAACTCCAGCTGCAACCTCGCCTCGCTGAACCTGATGAAGTTCCTGCGCGACGACGACACCTTCGACGCCGCGTCCTTCGCCAAGGTCGTCGAGCTGGTCATCACCGCGATGGACATCTCCATCTGCTTCGCGGACTTCCCCACCGAGAAGATCGGCGAGACCACCCGCGCCTTCCGCCAGCTCGGCATCGGCTACGCCAACCTCGGCGCCCTGCTGATGGCCACCGGCCACGCCTACGACAGCGAGGGCGGCCGCGCCCTGGCCGGCGCCATCACCTCGCTGATGACCGGCACCGCCTACCGCCGCGGCGCCGAACTCGCCGGCGTGGTCGGCCCGTACGACGGCTACGCCCGCAACGCGACCGCCCACCAGCAGGTCATGAAGCAGCACGCGGACGCCTCGCTCGACGCCGAGTCGGTCGACGACCTGGACTCCCCGATCTGGCTGGCCGCCAACAAGACCTGGCAGGACGTGCTGCGCCTCGGCGCGCAGAACGGCTTCCGCAACGCCCAGGCCTCGGTGCTCGCCCCGACCGGCACCATCGGCCTGATGATGGACTGCGACACCACCGGCGTCGAGCCCGACCTGGCCCTCGTCAAGTTCAAGAAGCTCGTCGGCGGCGGCTCCATGCAGATCGTCAACGGCACCGTCCCGCGCGCCCTCAAGCGCCTCGGCTACCAGGACGAGCAGACCGAGGCGGTCGTCGCCCACATCGCCGAGCACGGCAACGTGATGGACGCGCCCGGCCTGAAGCCCGAGCACTACGAGGTGTTCGACTGCGCGATGGGCGAGCGTGTCATCTCGGCGATGGGCCACGTCCGGATGATGGCGGCGATCCAGCCCTGGATCTCCGGCGCCATCTCCAAGACCGTGAACATGCCCGAGAGCGCCACGGTGGAAGAGGTCGAGGAGATCTACTTCGAGGCCTGGAAGCTCGGGGTGAAGGCACTCGCCATCTATCGCGACAACTGCAAGGTCGGGCAGCCGCTCTCGGCGAAGACCAAGTCCTCCGAGGCCGCTGAGACCAAGGCTGCCGAGGCCCCGGTCGCCGCGGTCGAGAAGGTCGTCGAGTACCGCCCGGTCCGCAAGCGCCTGCCCAAGGGCCGCCCGGGCATCACCACCTCCTTCACGGTCGGTGGCGCCGAGGGCTACATGACCGCCAACTCCTACCCGGACGACGGCCTGGGCGAGGTCTTCCTGAAGATGTCCAAGCAGGGCTCGACCCTCGCGGGCATGATGGACGCCTTCTCCATCGCCGTCTCGGTCGGCCTCCAGTACGGCGTGCCGCTGGAGACGTACGTCTCCAAGTTCACCAACATGCGCTTCGAGCCGGCCGGTCTGACCGACGACCCGGACGTGCGGATGGCGCAGTCGATCGTCGACTACATCTTCCGCCGCCTGGCGCTGGACTTCCTGCCGTTCGAGACCCGCTCGGCGCTCGGCATCCACTCCGTCGAGGAGCGCCAGCGCCACCTGGAGACCGGCTCGTACGAGCCGCTGGAGGCCGAGGAGATCGACACCGAGTCGCTCGCCCAGTCCGCCCCGGTGGCCCCCGTCGTCGCCAAGCCGGCCCCGGCCCCGGCCGTCGAGGCGCCCAAGGCGACCCCGAAGCAGGCCCACAACTCCACGGAGCTGATGGAGATCCAGCTCGGCCTCAACGCCGACGCCCCGCTCTGCTTCTCCTGCGGCACCAAGATGCGCCGCGCCGGCAGCTGCTACCTCTGCGAGGGCTGCGGCTCCACCAGCGGCTGCAGCTGATCACGCCCGACCCCGGTGGCCGCCTCCTGAGGTGACCGCTTGAAGCGGGGCGAGGACCTTCCCGGTCCTCGCCCCGCTTTTTCGTGTGTCCGGGCGTGCCGATGTCACGTCCGGGGGTGGTGTCCGGTCCGTAGGGGGTGAACGGGCTCTGCCGAGAAGGAGTGGTGCGGTGATGGGGACGGTGCTGGTGACCGGGGCGACGGGGACGCTCGGGCGGGAGGTGGTGCGGCTGCTGGTGGCGCGCGGGGTGGCGGTGCGGGGTTTGAGCCGGCGGGTCCGGGCCGGGGGCGACGGGGTCGAGTGGGTGGTCGGGGACCTGGTGAGCGGGGCCGGGATGGCGCGGGCGCTGGCCGGGGTCGAGGTCGTGGTGGACTGCGCGACCACGCAGAAGAAGGAGGACCTGGCCGGGGTCCGGACCCTGGTGGCGCAGGCCCGGGAGGCCGGGGTGGGGCACCTGGTGTACGTGTCGATCGTCGGGATCGACCGGGTGCCGCTCGCGTACTACCGGACGAAGCTCGCCTGTGAGCGGGTGGTGCGGGAGTCCGGGCTGGGCTGGACGGTGCTGCGGGCGACGCAGTTCCACGACCTGCTGCTGAGGTTCTTCGACGCTGCCGTGAAGCTGCCGGTCCTCCCGGTGCCGAGCGGTGTGGCGTTCCAGCCGGTGGACGTGCGGGAGGTGGCGGAGGCGGTCGCGGACCTGGTGTGGGAGGGGCCCGCCGGCTTCGCGCCGGAAGTGGGCGGCCCGCAGGTGCTGTCGTACCGGGAGCTGGCCGAGGCCTACCTGAGGGCGGCGGGCAGACGCCGACCACTGCTGCCGCTGCGCCTGCCGGGAGCGTTCGGCCGCGGCCTTCGGGCGGGCGGCAACCTGGCGCCGGAGCGGGCGGTGGGCCGGGGGACCTTCGAGGAGGCCCTGGATCGCCGGTTCGGCGGCCGTTGAGGCCCGTCCGGGTGTCAACCAGGGTTGACACCCGGACGGCCGTCAACCAGAGTTGACGGCATGAGCGAGAGCGGAGAACTCGCGGCTGCGGCGAGCAGCCGTGACCCCGCCGTGGGGCTCCGGGCGGTCCGCGCGTTGCGCGATCTGGCGGATCGTCTGGAGGGCCTGCAGGTGGGCAACGCCCGATCGCAGGGCTGGTCCTGGCAGGACATCGCGCTCTGCCTGGGCGTGACCAGGCAAGCGGTGCACAAGAAGTACGCGAAGCGCGGGCCGGGCAAGGGCGAGGACGGAGGCTGAGCGGTGTTCGAACGGTTCACGGAGGCGGCGAGGCAGGTCGTGGTCGCGGCGCAGCAGGAGGCGAGGGAGCTGCGGCACCGGCACGTCGGGACGGAACACCTGCTGCTGGCGATCGTCGGCACACCCGGCGATCCGGCGGCCGCCGTTCTGGTCGAGGCGGGGCTGGACCAGGAGGAGGTGCGGCGTGCGGTCCGCCGGGCGCTCGGACCGGAGGAGGACGCGGCTGCTCTCGCCTCGATCGGGGTCGATCTGGGGGCAGTGCGCGAGGCCGTCGAGTCGGTGTTCGGCGAGGGTGCGCTGGACGTGCCCGTCGAGGGGGAGCCGAGGCGGCGCGGCTGGTTCCGGTCCGAGTCGAGGCCGGTGCGGAGCCCGTTCACGGCCGGGGCGAAGGCGGCACTGACGCTGTCGCTGCGAGAGTCCCTGCGGCTCAAGGCGAGGGAGATCGCGGTGGGCCACCTGCTGCTCGGAGTGTTGCGCGAGGGGGAGGGGCTCGGCGCCAGAGTGATCGTGGAGCACGGGCTGGATCCGGAGGCCGTGCGGCGGGCGATCGAGGACAGGCTCGGGTCGGTCCCCGGGGTGTGAGGCGTGGTCCCGGGTGGGGGTGGGTGGTGGTTCCGGAGGGTGTGGGCGGCGATGTGTCAGGGGATTGGTCGTCAACTGGCCGCTTGAGGCCTATGTCTGAATCGATATGATCGGCCGAAAGCGTGAACCGATCAGCCGCCCGGGGACGTTTCGTCGCGTCCCCGGGCGGTCTGGTATGCGCCCGACCAGCTGTCGGCGGCCGCAATCCGTCGCCGACCCGCCGCCCGCGCCGCCGCCCGCCGACGTTGCCGAGGACCGCACCGATGAGAGAAGCCACCAGCCCCGACGGCCGATCGCGCCGACGGCCCGCGCCGCGTACCGTCGCCCTGACCGCGGCGGCCGTGCTGCTGGCGCTGGTCGCCGCGCCGGTCGGGGTCGTCCGGGCGTTCGGCGCGCACCAGCCGCTCACCGCCCTCGCGGTGGCCGCCGTCTCGGTGCTCTGGCTGATCGCCGTCGGCCTCGCGGCGACCGGCGTCGAGCGCACCCGCGCGCTGACCGAGGACCTGGCCGCGCAGCACGAGGAGACCCGGGCGGCGCTGGTCGCCGCGGGTACGGCCCGGCAGGCCGAGACGGCCGCCGCGGACCACGC
>NZ_JBEZUT010000151.1:0-20388 GCF_040636595.1 Kitasatospora sp. NPDC036755 | reverse complement strand
CCCGCCCCGGGGGGGGGGGGGGGGGGGGGCGGGGGGGCGCCCGCGGGGGGGGGGGGGCCCCCCCCCCCCCGGCCCTACGCCGCTTCGGGGCCGTCGGCCGCCAGCAGTTCGGTGAGGCGGCGGACGGCGAAGGGTATGAGGTCGCGGACCGGGACCAGGCGGCAGGGCGCGTCGCCCACCAGCACCTCGCGGATGCCCGCCCGCTCCTCGAACTCCCGCCCCACCAGCGGGAAGTGGGTGTCGTTGTCGTCCCCCACGTCCGGCGCCTCGATCCACACCCGCTCGCCCTGGATCGCCATCGGGAAACGGCGGAGCTTGAGCCGGCGGTTGGGCGCGAAGGTCTCGGCGTAGTGCAGGAAGGTGTTGCGGTTGTGGCCGACGCCGACCAGCAGGACGTGCCCGCCGAGGTCGTGGAGCGCGCCGAACGGCGACTCCCGGCCGACGGCGAAGCCGAGCGAGCGCCGGGCCGTGACCTCCCGGGCGTGCGCGCCGACGGCGGCGACCGAGACCTGCGGATGGGCGCTGCGCAGGCTCTCCGGCAGGCTGCGCAGCGCCTCCGCCACCGCGCCGGTGCCGGACGGGAGACCGGAGTGGAAGAGCGGTACGGCGGACCGGAGTTCGGCGACCTCCGGGCCGGGCGGACCGCTGTGCCCCGGGGCCGGATCCCGGACGGTGTCGGTGGTGAAGGTGGGCACGGCGACGGTGCCGCCGGGCCCGACCGCCTCGCGCAGGCTGGCGACCACCGCCGCCGCGCCGCCCTCGACCCGGCCGAGGCTGGAGAGCGAGGAGTGCACGATCAGCGCCATGCCCTCACGGACGCCCACCCGGCGCCAGCCCTCGACGAGGTCGGCGGTGGTGAGCGGGCCGGTGCCCGGTGTGGTCATGGTGCCCCCTGCGGTGCTGTTCGTGCTGGGATCGTTCGGGGCCGACCATAGCGGGTCGCACTGACAGTCGGTCAGGACGGGGGTACCGTCGGTCGCCCCGCGGGCCGGGCCGCCGGTCGCCCCGCGGGCCCGCCGGCGGGCCGGATCACCGCCGGGCGGCCGCTCGCAGGCGCGGGTAGTCGGTGTAGCCGGCGGCCTCCTGGCCGTAGAGGTGGGTGGGGTCGACGGCGGCGAGCGGGGCGTTCGCGGCGAACCGTTCCGGCAGGTCGGGATTGGCGATGAAGGCGCGGCCGAAGGAGACCAGGTCGGCCAGGCCGGCGGTGAGCACCGCCTCGCCGCGCTCGCGGTCGGTGGCGGCCCGCTTCTCGCCGACGTTGCCGATCAGCGGGCCGGACCAGCGCGGGCGGAGGTCGGCCAGGGCCGGGTAGTCGTCGTTGTCGGTGAGGTGGAGGTAGGCCAGGCCGAGACCGTCGAGTTCGGCGAGCAGCGCCCGGTAGACCGGGGCCGGGTCGGCCTCCGCCATGCCGAACTGCGGATTGCCGGGGGACAGCCGCAGGCCGAGGCGGTCGGGGCCGACGGCCTCGGCGACGGCGGTGACCAGCTCGATCGGGAAGCGCAGCCGGTCGGCGAGGGTGCGCGGGCCGTACTCGTCGGTGCGCAGGTTGGTGTTGTCGGCCAGGAACTGGTGGATCAGGTAGGAGTTGGCGCCGTGCAGCTCGACGGCGTCGAACCCGGCGGCGAGGGCGAGGCGGGCCGAGGCGACGTGGTCCGCGATGGTGCGGTGGATCTCCTCGCGGGTCATGGCGCGCGGGGTGACGGCCTCGGCCTTCCCGCCGTCCCGGACGTGCACCGGGCCGGGGGCGGGCACGGCGGAGGGGCCGGCCGGGACGTCGCCGATCAGCCGGTTGAGCGGGTGGCCCTGGCGCCCGCCGTGCATCAGCTGGGCGGCGATCCGCCCGCCGGCGGCGTGCACGGCGGCCGTCACCGTGCGCCAGCCGCGCACGTGCGCGGGCGTCTCCAGGCCGGGCAGGCGCCAGCCGGACTGGCCCTGCCGGCTGGGCCAGATGCCTTCGGTGACGATCAGGCCGGCGCTCGCGCGCTGGGCGTAGTACTCGGCGACGACGGGCAGCGGCGTGCCGTCCTCGGCGGCCCGGTACCGCGTCATCGGGGCCATGACGACGCGGTTCGGCAGTTCGAGCCGGCCGAGGCGGTACGGGGTGAGCAGGGACGCGGTGGTGGTCGTGGTCGTGGTCGTGGTCACGTCGGTACGGTAGAACCTGACATCGGTGTCAGATTCAAGCCCGGTCGGCGCTCCCGGCCCCGGCGCTCCCCATCCCGGCGCTCCCCATCCCGGCGCTCCCCATCCCGGCGCTCCCCATCCCGGCGCTCCCGGCCCCGGCCGGGGCCTCGGTGCCGGCTGCGGCTGCGGCTTCGGTGAGGATCAGCTCCTCGATGCCGTAGAGGAACCGTTCCATCGCGGGGCGCGGGAGTACGGTCGGGTCCGCCGTCATGGCCAGGCTCAGCGCCTCGGCGGACTGCAGGGCGTCCAGGGCGTAGGTCAGGCCGGGGCGCGGCTCGAACTCCGCCGGCCAGCTGAGGGTGGTCCGGTCGTCGCCGGGGTCGGCGGCGGCCGGGAGCAGGTCCCGGGTGTCGTTGAAGACGCAGGAGCGGTCGGCCAGCGGGGCCCCCTCGGCGGCCAGCAGGGCGAGTTCGGCGGCGAGGGCCGCCTTGTCGTAGTACGCGTGGCGGTAGGTGCCGATCGCCGCCGCGTGGGTGCGGCGCACGACCTCGCCGAACTCGGCGGTGGCGTCCGGGAGGTGGAACAGTCCGTCGCCCGCGACCACGCTCACCGCGTGGGCCAGTTCGGGCAGGAAGCGGTTGTTGACCACCACGTTCAGGACGGCCTCGGTCGAGCCGGCGAGACGGGCGGTCATCGCGGCCGTCGCGGCGAGCAGTACCGAGCCCGTGCTGACCCGGTGCGCGGCCGCCACCCGCTCGACGGCCCGGGGCAGGGCGGGGGAGCGGAGCACCGCGTTCGGGAACCGGTCCGGCTGTCCGGTGGCCGGGGGGAAGAGCCGGGGCGGGCCGAGCCGGAGCTTGCGGACGAACTGCCTGCGGGCCGCCGCGTCGCGCCGCAGCCCCCGCTCGGAGGTCTGGAACCCGGCTTCCTCCAGCGGCTGTTGGGCGGGTGCGCGCAGCCCGGCCAACTCCTCGGGGGAGGTGCCGAGGCAGAGCGCGGACAGGTCGGCGACCAGGCGGCTCATGCCGGAGCCGTCCACGGCGGTGTGCGAGAGCACCAGGCTGAGGTGCCGGACCAGCCCGTCCGCCGTGACGGCGCCGATCCGGACCGGCCACTCGGTGGCGGTGTCGAAGGCCTGCGCCGCCAGTTCCCCGTGCAGTCGGGCGCCGAGCTCGGCGGGGTTCTCCCGCTCCCCGGCGGTCAGCAGGTGGACGCCCAGGGTTCCCTCGCCGTCGACGACCTGGCGCAGGACCCCGGCCCCGTCGGCCGGCAGTCGGGTGTGCAGTGAGTCGTGCAGGTGCAGCAGCTGCTCCAGTGCGGTGAGTAGGACGGGCAGGGGCACCCCCGGGTCCAGCGGCGCCGCGGCGGCGATGTTGTAGCGCGGCGCGTCGGCCGCCGGCAGCTGTCGTACGGCGTCCCAGATGGCCCGTTGGCCCCAGGTGGCCGGTCCGGACCCGGTGCGTCCGGACGAGAAGGCGATCTCCAGCAGTTGACGAGTGGTCACCGTTCGGCTCTCCGTGGTGCGGTGGTCGTTGAGTCGTGCCGGTGCGTTAGGAGCGCGGGTGCTGCTGGGGAGAGTGTGGCGCACCGCCCGCCGCGCGTCGAGGGTCCGGCCGGCTGTCGGGGCCGGGGGCCGACCGCCGGGGTCGACTGCCGGGGGTTCCGGAAGTCTCTTGATATGAAGTATCTTGATATCGAGATTGATGGCGACGGAACAACGGGGGCCTGTCATGCGGGGGAACGGACTGATGGCGCAGCTGCGGCGGCCACCGGGCGGACGGGACGCCCGGATCATGCTGCTGGCGCAGGGCGTCGACCGGACCGGCACCGGAGTGTGGGCGGCCGCCTCGGTGCTCTACTTCACCTACGTGTGCGGGATGGACGCGCGGCAGCTCGGACTGCTGCTCGGGGTGGGCGCGGTGGCGGGGATCGCCGGGTCCCCGCTGGCCGGGCGGGCGGCCGAGCGGGTGCCGGTGCGGTGGCTGCTGATCGGCTGCCACCTGCTGCGGCTGGGGGCCATGGGGCTGCTGCTGGTGGTCGACGACTTCACCGCGCTGCTGCCCGTGGTGGCCCTGATCTGCCTGGCCGAGCGGGCGGCCAAGACGCTGGAGATGCTGTTCGCCACCCGGGTGGCGGGGGAGCGGCGGGCCACCTACCAGGCGCTGTTCCGCAGTGTGGCCAACGCCGGGTACGCGCTCGGCGCGGGCGTCGCGGCGATCGGGCTGGCGGTCGGCACCACGGGCGCCTACCGGGCGCTGATCCTGGCCAACGGGCTGTCCTACGTGCTGGCCGCCGCGCTGGTCCGGCGCACCCGAGAGCCGTCCGGGCGCGGCCTGGTCGCGGCGGAGGCCGGGGAGGAGCCCGCCGGGGCGCCGGCCGCCCCGCCGAGCCCCTGGCGGGACCGCGGCTACCTGCGGTTCGTCCTGCTGGACATACCGCTGAACCTGGACGACTCGATCCTCAACGTCGGGCTGCCGCTCTGGCTGGTCCACCACACCGGTGCGCCGCACGCCGTCGTCCCGGTCTTCCTGGTGCTCAACACGGTGCTCGTGGTGCTGCTCCAACTGCGGGTCTCGGCCCGGGCGGAGGGGGCGCTCGGGGCGGCCGCGGCGGTGCGCTGGTACGGGGTGACGGTGCTGGCCGGCTGCCTGCTGATCGCGCTCTCCACCGGAGCCGGCCCGGTCGCGTCCTCGGCCGCGCTGCTGGCCGCGGCCCTGCTGGTCACCCTGGCGGAGCTGCTGCGCTCGGTGAGCTCCTGGGAGTTGGCGGTGGTGCTGGCCCCGCCGGGCGCCCGGGCCTCCTACCTCGGGGTCGCCGGGATGTCCCAGTCGGTGCAGAAGTCGGTGGGGCCGCTGGTGCTGACCGGGGTGGTGATGGCGGCCGGACCGGTCGGCTGGCTGGGGCTCGGCGCCGTGACCGTCGGCCTCGGCGTGCTCCAACGCCGTTCCAGCCTGCGGCGGTTGGCGGCACTGGACGCGGCGGCCGGTGGTCCGGCGGCCGCGCCGGCGGGCTCGGCCGCCGCCACGGCCCCGGTGGGCTGAACCGGCGCGCCGGCACCCCCGAGTGCTCCCCGGGTCTCCTCCCGGGGAGCACTCGGGGGGCGATCGGGGACATCCCCGATCCGGCCCCGAGAAGCGCCGGTCGGCGGCCCGTGCCCGGCCGGGCGCGGTTAGCGTGCGGCCATGACTTCGACCAAGGCATCGACCCCGCGCAAGCGGCTCGCCGTGGCGGCCGGCGTCGCCGTGCTGCTCTGCGCCGACGCGGCCACCGCCGTCGCCCGGCCCGCCGGTCCGCCCGCCGCCGCCGACTTGTCCGCGCCCGCGGGCTCGTCCGCCACCGCCGGGCCGTCCGTCCCGGAGCAGTTGCGCCGGGACACCGCCGCGCTCCACGACCTCGGCATCAGCGGCGTCCAGGCCCGGGCGATCGGGCCCGACGGCCGGCAGGCGGTCGCCACCAGCGGCACCGCCGACGTGACCACCGGCCGCCCCGTCTCCCCCGACGGCTACTTCCGGATGGCCAGCACGGCCAAGACACTGGTCGCCACCGTCGTCCTCCAACTGGAGGCCGAGGGAAGGCTGTCGCTGGACGACACCGTCGGGCACTGGCTGCCGGAGGTGGCGCGGGCCAAGGGCGGCGCCGGGATCACCGTCCGCCGGCTGCTCCAGCACACCGGGGGCATCAAGGACGACCTGCCCGGATACGGGACGAAGGACGAGTACGAGCAGGAGCGCCACAAGGTGTACACCCCCGAGGAGTTGGTGGCCAGGGCCGAGTTCCTCGACGACACGGGCTGGAGGTACTCCAACACCGGCTACATCATGCTCGACATGATCATCGAGCGGGCCACCGGCCGCCCCGCCGAGCGGGAGGTCGAGGACCGCGTCCTGCGCCCGCTCGGCCTCGACCGGACGCGGACGACGGGCACCTCTCCCACCCTGCCCCGGCCCCACGCCCGGGCGTACCAGCTCTTCCCCGCCCCCGACGGCCGGGTGGACGTCACCGAGCAGATCCCGATGGTCAGCGGGCTCTCGTGGGTCACCACCACACGGGACGAGAACGTCTTCCTCCGTGCGCTGCTCGGCGGCCGGCTGCTGCCGGCGCGGCAGCTGGCCGAGATGAAGGAGACCGTGCCGGTGGACGCCGCCACGGAAGCGCTGTGGCCCCACGGGCGGTACGGGCTCGGTCTGGTCGAACGTCCGCTGGACTGCGGGGGGAGCTTCTGGGGCCACGACGGCGGGGACGCCGGTTTCATCACCGTCAACGGCGTGACGGAGGACGGCCGGCGCAGCGCGGTGGTCTCCATGTCCGAGGCGCTCGGCGACACCCCGGACCACATCGAGGCGCAGGAGGGGGCGGCCGGCGCGCTGATCGAGCACGCCCTGTGCGCCGGGAGCCCCGGCGGCAGGTGAGCGGCACACCCCGGTGCGAGGCGCGCCCTCGTCCGAGTGAGGCTTGCGGTCGGCCCGGAGCGCGGGTGATACGCGTGTGCGACACCCGCCGGGCCGGCCGACTCGCCCTCCTGGGCGAATCGTTCCCACTGTCGGTTCGCCACCGGGGTCGTCTCCTCCCGGAGGCGTACCCGGGTAGGCCGCGGGATCGAGGCCGGGTCGTCCCGAGGGGCGATGACCGGCCGTGGAAGGGACGGCAACGTGGTGGTCATGACGCAAGATGAGAAAAGAATGAATGAACGTCAGTTCCGCTCACGGGTGGGGAGGTTCGCGTCCGGAGTGCTCGCGCTCGGGCTGGCGTCCGCGCTGCTGGCGGGGACGGCGCCCGCTTCGGCGCGGGCCGCGGACGCCGGGCCCGGGGCGGACGCCGACCGGGGCGGCTGGACCGCGAGGATCAGCCGGACCGAGAACGGTGTGCCGCACGTCCTCGCCCGCGACTTCGGCGGACTCGGCTACGGCTACGGGTACGCCTTCGCCCAGGACAACCTGTGCCAACTGGCCGACCAGGTGGTCACCGTGCGCGGCGAGCGCTCGCGTCACTTCGGCCCGGACGGCCGGACCGTCGACCGGGTGACCAACCTGGTGAGCGACACCTACCAGCGGGGCGTGCTGAGCTCCGGCACGGTGCGCCGGCTGCGGGCCGCCCCCGCGCCGCTCGGCCCGACCGACGAGGCGCGGCACCTGGTGGACGGCTACGTCGCCGGGTACAACCGCTACCTGCGCGACACCGGAACCGACCACCTCCCGGACCCGTCCTGCCGGGGGAAGGCCTGGGTCGGGCCGATCACCGCGGACGACCTGTGGAACATCCTCTACAGCGTCAACACCCTGGCGGGCAGCTTCGCCGCCCAGCAGGAGATCGCCACCGCCGTCCCGGGCGGCGCGACCGCGACCGCGGCCGGGGCCGAGCCGGCCGTCCCCCGGATCGCCGCTCCCGGCCGCTCCGCCGACAACCCCGAACTCGGCAGCAACGCCTGGGCGATCGGACGCGACGCCAGCCGCAGCGGCAACGGCCTGCTGCTGGCCAACCCGCACCTCCAGTGGGCCGGCCCGGACCGCTTCTACCAGGCCCAGCTGACCATCCCCGGCGTCCTGGACGTCGCCGGCGCCGGGCTGTACGGCATCCCCTTCCTCCAGATCGGCCACACCCGCGGCCTCGCCTGGAGCCACACCAGCAGCTACGCGGACCACTACACCCTGCACCGGCTCACGCTGGTGCCCGGGGACCCGACCGCGTACCTGGTGGACGGCAAGGCCGAGCGGATGGCCCGGGAGGACGTGCGGGTCACCGTCCGGGCCGCCGACGGGACGCTGTCCACCGTCGACAGGACCGTCTACCGCTCACGCCTCGGCTACGTCCTCGCCAACGGCTGGACCGGGGAGCAGGCCTACACCCTCGACGACGCCAACGCCGAGAACCTGCGCTCCCTGAACCAGTGGGTGGCGATCGGCCGCTCGCAGAACCTCGACGACCTGCGCCGCGCCCAGCGCACCTACCAGGGCCTCCCCTGGGTGTACACCACGGCCGTCGACTCCAGCGGCACCACCTGGTTCACCGACGCCTCCGCCGTCCCGCACCTGCCCGACGCCCAGCGCGACCGCTGCCTGGTCGCCGACACCCCGATGGGGCGGATCCTGGACGGCTCGACCACCGCCTGCGACCCGGGCAGCGACCCGGACGCGCTCGTGCCCGGCGTGTTCGGCCCCGCCAACCACCCGAGCCTGACCCGCACCGACTACGTCGCCAACTCCAACAGCGGCCCGTACCTGACCAACCCGGACGCGCCGATCACCGGCCTGCCGGCCGTCTACCAGGGCGCCTCCGAGCGGATGCTGCGGACCCAGCTGGGCCTGCGGATGATCGCCGACCGCAGGGCCGGCACCGACGGCCTCGGCGCCCCCGGCTTCACCCTCGGCTCGCTCCAGGCCACGATGTTCGGCAACCGGGTGCAGAGCGCCGAACTCGACCGCGACGACGCCGTGGCCCTGTGCCGCGCCCACCCGGAGATCACCGCGACCGACGGCACCAGGGTCGACGTGCGCCCGGCCTGCGACGCGCTCGCCGCCTGGGACACCCGGGCCGACGCCGACAGCCGGGGCACCGTGCTCTGGCAGGCCTACCGGGACGCGCTGGCGCGCACCGGCACCACGGCCTGGCAGACCGTCCCGGCCGACCCGGCCCTGCCGCTGACCACCCCGCGCGGCATCGACGCGGCCGACCCGGACGCCCAGCGCGCCCTGGCCGACGCGGTGCGGGACCTGGCGGCCCGCGGTCTGCCGGTGGACGCCCCTATCGGCCTGGTCCAGCGCTGGGCGGGTGTCCCGCTGCACGGCTGCTCCCACCAGCTGGGCTGCTTCAACGTGGTCACCGCCGGACCGGACTCCGGCGCCGGCGGCGGCACCTACCCGACGAACCCGGGCACCGTCCCGCACGGCACCAGCTTCGTGATGGCGACCGAGCTGACCGACCGGGGCCCGCGCACCCGGACGCTGCTCACCTACGGGCAGTCCGCCGACCCGACCTCGCCGCACTTCGCCGACCAGACCCGTGCCTACGCCCGCAAGCAGTGGACGACCGAGCGCTTCACCGCGGCCGAGATCGCCGCCGCCCCGGGCCTCGCCGTCACCGTCCTGCGCCGCTGATCCCGGCGGACGAGCCCGCTGGGGCCCGGAGTCGTGCTCCGGGCCCCACCGGGCACGGGCGTCGGGTCGACGTCGGGCGCGGGCTCAGGCGCGGGCTCAGGCGACGGCTCAGGCGAGGGTGACCTCGACGGGGAGCCTCTTGATGCCGTTCACGAAGTTGGACCGCACCCGCGGGACGTCCCCGACGAGCCTGATGCCCGCCAGGCGCGGGATGAGCTCCTCGAACATGATGCGGATCTCGGTGCGCGCGAGCAGGTTGCCCAGGCACAGGTGGGGGCTGCCCTTGCCGAAGGTGACGTGGTCGTTGTCCCGGCGGGTCACGTCGAAGTCGTAGGGGTTGCCGAAGACCTCCTCGTCGCGGTTGCCGGAGGCGAACCACATGACGACCTTGTCGCCCTCCCTGATGCGCTTGCCGCCGAGTTCGACGTCGCGGGTGGCCGTGCGGCGGAAGTGGTAGACGGGGGAGGCCCAGCGCAGGAACTCCTCGACCGCGGCGGGGATCAGGGAGGGGTCGTCCCGGAGGCGGGCGAGCTGTTCGGGGTGCTGGAGCAGGGCCAGCATGGAGTGGCTGATGGTGTGCCGGGTGGTCTCGTTGCCGGCGACGACCAGGAGCAGGAAGTAGTTGTCGAAGTCCTGCGCGGAGAGCGGCACGCCGTCGCGCGGGGTCTCGTTGACCAGCCTGGAGATCAGGTCGGTGCCGGATCCGCCGCGCCGCTGCTCGGCGAGTTCCCGGCCGTAGGCGAAGACCTCCAGCGAGGCGGGGGAGCGGAACGGCAGGTCGCGGTACTTCTCGCTCTCCGCGCTGTGCAGCAGGACGTCGGCGTAGTCCGGGTCGGTGTTGCCGATGATCCGGTTGCCCCAGTCGATGAGCTGCTGGTTGTCCTCCGGCGGCACGTCCAGGAGGCGGGCGAGGACGTTGATCGGGAAGTCGGCGGAGACCTCCTTGACGAAGTCGAAGCTGCCCTTGGCCAGGGCGGCGTCCAGCGTGGTGGCGGTCAGCCCGCGCAGGAAGTCGGCGTAGCTGTTGATGACGCCCGCGCCGAACTGGCGCTGGAGGACGCTGCGCAGGGCGCGGTGGCGGACGCCGTCCAGCTCCAGGATGGAGGCGCGCTTCTTGATCTGGTCGTCGTCGACCTCCTCCAGGTTGACGAACCTGGTCGAGGTGAAGGTCTCGGCGTCCCGGTCGACGCGGGCGATGTCGGCGTGCCGGGTGACCGACCAGAAGCCGGAGTTGGGCGCCTCCTCCGGCTGCCAGTGGACCGGGTCCTCGTGGCGCAGGGTGTGGAACATCCGCCACGGCGTGACGCCGTCGGCGAAGTTGTCGAGATCGGCCAGGTTCACCTGGTCGAGGGGCATCGGTTCGTCGATGGCACCGGAGGGGGTCGGGGTGGACGGCACGGTGGTCATGGTTGGTCTCCTCGGGCTTACAGGTGGTACGCGTACTCGGTGAACTCCCAGTCGGTGACGTGCCGTTGGAAGCGGGCGACCTCGTCGCGCTTGTACGAGAGGTAGGCGCCGACGAAGTCCCGGCCGAGCACCTCGGTCAGGGCGGTGTCCGCCTCCAGCGCGTCGAGGGCCTCGGGCAGGGACATCGGCAGGACCGCGGACCGGGCGACGTCGTAGCCGTAGCCCTCCAGCGGGGCGGCGGGCTCCTCGCCGGCGACGACGCCCAGCAGCGAGGCCGCGACGGTTCCCGCGATCAGCAGGTAGGGGTTGGCGCTGGCGTCCCCCAGCCGCAGCTCGAACCGGCTGCCGGAGCCGCGCTCCGGCGGGATGCGGACCATGGCGCTGCGGTTGTCCAGCCCCCAGTCGATCAGCCAGGGGGCGAGGGTGTCCGGGCCGAAGCGCTTGTAGGAGTTCACCGTCGGGTTGGCCAGCGCGGCGAGCGCCGGGGCGTGGGCCAGGACGCCGGCCACCGCGTGGCGCGCGGTCGCGCTCAGGCCGTACGGCGCGGCCGGGTCCGCGAAGGCGTTGCCGCCCGCGTCGTCCACGCAGGACAGGTGGAGGTGGAAGCCGGAGCCGCCGGCGCCCTGGAACGGCTTGGCCATGAAGGTGGCCAACCGGCCTTCCTTGCGGGCGAGTTCCTTCACGGCGGCCTTGAAGCGGAAGGCGCGGTCCGCGGCCTCCATGGCGTCGGAGTGGTTCAGGTTGATCTCGAACTGGGAGCCGTCGAACTCGTGGTTGCCGTTGGTGATGCCGATGCCGAGGTCGCGCAGCAGGCGCAGGGTGCGCAGCAGGTGGTTGTCGCCGTCCGCGCGCAGGCCGGCCGTGTAGACCACGCCGGTGGCCTCGCTGTAACGGCGCCAGCCCTGCGGGGTCCCGGGGGCGGCGTCGCACAGGAAGTACTCCAACTCCGGCCCCACGACGGGGTGCAGGCCGTACTGCCGGCAGCGTTCGACGACCGTGCGCAGCAGGTCCCGGGGGGATTCCGGGGCGGGCCGTCCGGTGGCGGGGTCGGTGACGTCGCCCAGGCAGCTGGCGACTCCGGGCTCCCAGGGCAGGGCGGTCAGGGTGGTGAGGTCGGGGCGCACGCAGATGTCGGGCAGTCCGGCGTCCAGGCCCCCGGCGACGGGGACCACGTCGCCCTGGGGGCTGGTGTGGTAGACGGCGCGGCAGAAGGCGAGTCCGTGGTCGCAGGCCGAGGGCAGGTGGTCCAGCAGGACGTCCCGGGCCCGCTCGGTGCCGATGAGGTCGGGGTAGGTCACCCGGACCACGTCGATGCCCTGGGCGGCCAGCCGTTCCACGTGCTGGCGGACGGGCGGGATGTCGGATGCGCTCACCGGTGTCTCCTCTGGGGGGAAGTGCGGCGCCTCCCGTGCTCACGGCGTCGGGAGGGCCAGGGCGCACGGCAGTGGCGGAGGGGGTGGGGGAGGGGGCGCGGCGGCTTCGGACCGCGGGGTGGGGCGGGGCGCCGCTCGCTCGCTGGTGGCAAACGGTAGGTATGCCGGTCGCTCTCCCGCAAGGGGTCTGCCCCAGAAATTTATCCATCCGGATAGCTATTGACCAGAGGCCGGCTGCTTCCTATGTTATTTGACATCAAACGTTTTGGCGGTCCCTGTGCACCGCCCCCGGGGCGGCCACCGCCCTCGCGCGGCGTCCCCCGCCCCCCTCGGCCGTGATCCGGCCCCGCGGGCCCACGCCCCCTCACCCCCCTCGCCCGACGAGCCCCCACCACCAGGAGGACCGGCCATGAAGGTCGTCGTCGACATGAACAAGTGCCAGGACCACGGCCAGTGCGTCTTCGCCGCCCCCGACGTCTTCCGCTTCGACGACGACGGACGCCTCGCGTACGTCGCCGACCCCGACGAGTCCCTGCGCGCCGACGTCGAGGAGGCCGCCGACGTCTGCCCGCTGCAGGCCATCCGGATCGAGGACTGAGCCGTGACCGCACCCATCGTCGTGGCCGGCGCCTCCATGGCCGGGCTGCGCGCCGCCGAACAGCTGCGCGCCGCCGGCTGGGACGGGCCGATCACCCTGGTCGGGGACGAGCCCCACATGCCGTACAACCGGCCCCCGCTGTCCAAGGAGGTCCTGGCCGGCCGGGCGTCCTTCGAGTCGCTCGCCTTCCGGCCCCGGGCCAGCGTCGGCGACGTGCGGTGGCACCTGGGCACCACGGTCGTCCGGGCCGACCTCGACCGCCGGACCGTCGAGCTCGGCAACGGGGAGACCCTGGCCTACCGCGGCCTCGTCGTGGCCACCGGCATGCGCCCCCGGCGACTGCGCTGCCCAGGCCCCGCCACCGGACGGCACACCGTCCGCACGCTCACCGACGCCCGCGGGCTGCGCGAGGCGCTGACCCGGCCGGGCGTGCGCCTGGTCGTGGTGGGCGCCGGCTTCATCGGCTGCGAGGTGGCCGCCACCGCCGTGGCCCTCGGCGCCGCCGAGGTCACCGTCGTCGACCCGCAGCCGCTGCCCATGGTCGGCCCGCTGGGCGAACTGCTCGCCCGGGCGCTGCTCGACCGGCACGAGCGGCGGGGCGTGCGCTTCGCCCTCGGCACCGGGGTGACCGGCTTCCTCGGCGAGGGTGCCGTCACCGGTGTGGCCCTGGCCGACGGCCGGGTCCTGGACGCGGACGTGGTGGTCGAGTCGGTCGGCTCCGTCGCCAACACCGAATGGCTCGACGGCAACGGCCTCGACCTCTCCGACGGGGTGCTCACCGACGAGCACCTGCGGGCCGGCGGCCGCCCCGAGGTGATCGCCGTCGGCGACGTCGCCCGCTTCCCCAACGCCCGCTACGACGGCGTGCCGCGCCGCGTCGAGCACTGGTCCATCCCCACCGACACGGCCAAGCACGCCGCGACGGTGCTCGCCGCGCACCTCGCCGGCACCGACCACGGCCTCGCGCCGTTCGCCCCGCTGCCGACCTTCTGGAGCGACCAGCACGACTTCCGGCTCCAGTCCTTCGGCGCCCCCGCCCTCGGCCGGGACGACGCGCGCGTCCTCGACGGCGACCTCGACGGGGACGTCCTGGTCGGCTACCACCGGGCCGGGCGACTGGTCGGCGTCGTCTCGCTGGGCGGCCGGAGCGCCGCGGCCGCGGCCGCCCGCCACCGCGCCGAACTGCTCCGGCAGCCCGCCCTCCCGCAACCCGCCCCCACCGCGTAAGGAACCCCAAGTGGCCAGTGTCCGTGGATACTTCCACCCCAAGACGGCGACCGGCGCCTCCTCGCTGATCCCCTCGCCGCCCTGGCGCTACTCCGGCGACCTGCTCACCGTCGAGTACCGCACCGACCCGGCCCGGGTGCGCGAACTGCTGCCCGAACCGCTGGAGCTCGCCGACGAGGACCCGGGCGCCGTCGCACTGATCTGGGCCGACTGGCAGTCCTGCTCCGCCGACGGGCGGGAGCTGCTCGACCCGGTGCTCGCCCAGTACAAGGAGGCGTTCGCCGTCGTCCGCTGCACCTACCGGGGGCAGACGTACAGCCGCTGCGTGTACATCTGGGTCGACAAGGACTTCGCGATCGCCCGGGGCCTGCACCAGGGCTACCCCAAGAAGCTCGGCTCCATCCACCAGACCCGGCCGCACCCGTACGGGCCGGCCCCGCGGATCGAGGCCGGCGCCCGGTTCGGCGCGACCCTGGCCGCCGCGGACCGGCGCCTGGCCCAGGTCGTCGTCACCCTGCGCGAGCCGTCCGGGACCAACGGCTTCGTCAACGGCCACCCGATGGCCCACCACCGCTGGCTGCCCTCCATCGAGAAGGGCAAGGGCCTCGCCCTGGACGAGCTGGTCGAGTCCGGCGCCTCCTCCTTCGAAGCCGGCACGCCCTGGGTGGGCGACGCCGAGCTGGAGCTGTTCGAGGCGCCCACCGAGGAGCTGGCCCGGCTGGAGGTCCGCGAGCCGATCGCCGCCTACTACCGGCAGGTCGGCGTGGTGTGGGACGGCGGCCGACTGCTCGAGTCGAACACCTCCGCCGCCGAGTGAACCCCCGCCGCACCGACCAGGAGGAACCCGCAGACATGAGCGACCACACCACCACCGTCGCCGGGGTCGCCGTCGACACCCGGCACTGGATCGGCGGCGAGCGCGTCGCCTCCGCCGGCACCTTCACCGACGTCTCGCCCGTCGACGGCGGCGTCCTCGGCGAGATCGCCCGGGGCACCGCCGCGGAGGCCGCCGCCGCGGTCGCCGCCGCCAAGGCGGCCTTCCCCGGCTGGGCGGCCACCCCGCGCGAGGAGCGGGCCCGCGTCCTGCACGCGATCGCCGACGGCGTGGAACGCCGGCTGGAGGAGCTGGCCGTCGTGGAGACGGCCGACAACGGCGCCCTGCTGCGCTCGCACCGGCGCGGCGTGATGCCCCGGGTCGCGCACAACTTCCGGTTCTTCGCCGACTGGCTGCTGCGCCTCGGCCACGAGGACTTCGACACCCGCGGCCACACCAACCACGTCAGCTGGGACCCGGCCGGCCCCTGCGTGCTGATCACCCCGTGGAACGCGCCGCTGATGCTGGCCACCTGGAAGGTCGCCCCGGCGCTGGCGGCCGGCAACAGCGTCGTCCTCAAGCCCGCCGAGTGGTCGCCGCTGACGGCCTCGCTGCTCGCCGACATCGCCGCCGAGGCGGGGCTGCCGGCCGGCGTCCTCAACGTGGTGCAGGGCTACGGCTCCGAGATCGGCGACGCCCTCACCGGGCACCCGGACGTGCGCCGGATCAGCTTCACCGGGTCCGTCCCGACGGCCCGGCACATCGCCGCCTCGGCCGCCGCCAACCTCACCCCGCTCAGCCTCGAACTGGGCGGCAAGTCCCCGCTGCTGGTCTTCGCCGACGCCGACCTCGACCTCGCCGTCGACCTCGCGGTGGAGCAGTACGACAACGCCGGGCAGGTCTGCCTGGCCGCCACCCGGCTGCTGGTCGAGGAGGGCGTCGCCGAGGAGTTCACCCGCCGCTTCGTCGCCCGGGCCGCGGGCCTCGTGCAGGGCGACCCGCGCGACGAGGCGACCGACATCGGCCCCACCATCCACCCCCGCCAGCTGGAGAAGATCGACGGCTTCGTGCAGCGGGCCGTGAAGGCCGGTGCCCGCGCCGTGATCGGCGGCCACCGCCGGGAGGACGGCCAGTACTACGCGCCGACCCTGCTCGCCGACGTCGCCCAGGACTCGGAGATCGTCCAGGAGGAGGTCTTCGGCCCCGTGCTGACCCTGCAGACCTTCCGCGACGAGGAGGAGGCCGTCCGGCTGGCCAACGACACCCGCTTCGGGCTGGCGGCCACCCTGGCCACCGGCGACCGGGAGCGCGCCCGGCGCGTCACCGCGCGGCTGGTGGCGGGCACCGTCTGGGTCAACTGCTTCTTCGTCCGCGACCTCCGGGCCCCGTTCGGCGGCTCCCGGCACTCGGGCGTCGGCCGCGAGGGCGGCACCTGGAGCTTCGACTTCTACTGCGACCTCAAGAACACCGTCACCTCGCCGAAGGGCTGGAACGGCCATGGGTGAGATCGTCGGGGCCGGGCTGCTCGCCCACGTCCCCACCATCGTGCTGCCCGAGGAGACCAGGCTCCGGCTGAACGAGGGCAAGGAGATCACCCTCGTCACCGGCCTGCGGCAGCTGCGCGAGGACGTCTTCGCCCGGGCGGACTACGACACCGTCGTCGTGCTGGACTCCCACTGGGCGACCACCGTCGAGTTCGTCGTCACCGCCCAGCACCGCCGGGCCGGGCTGTTCACCTCCGAGGAGCTGCCGCGCGGAATGTGCCGGATGCCCTACGACTACCCCGGGGATCCCGAACTCGCCCGCAGCATCGCCTCGTTCGCCGACCGGCACGGCACCTGGATCACCCCGATCGACGACGCGTACCTGCCGGTCTACTACGCCACCATCAACCTCTGGAAGTTCCTCGGCGAGGGCCTGCCCGGCAAGCGCTGGGTGACCATCGGCGTCTGCCAGACCGGCGACATGGAGGACCACCTGCGGCTCGGCCGCGCCCTGGCCGACGGCATCGCCGCCACCCCGGGCCGACGGGTGCTCCTGATCGCCTCCGGCGCCCTGTCCCACACCTTCTGGCCGCTGCGCGAGCTGCGCGACCACGAGTCCGGTGACCCGTCGCACATCTTCACCCCCGAGGCGCGGGCCGCCGACGAGGAGCGGATCGCCTGGTTCAAGGAGGGCCGCCACGACCGGGTACTGGACACCATGGACGAGTTCTGGCGGTACCGGCCCGAGGCCCGCTTCTTCCACTACCTGATGATGGCCGGCGCCCTCGGCGAGCGGGCCTGCACCGCTCCCGCGCGCCAGTACGGCGAGTACGAGAACTCGATCGGCACCGGCCAGGTGCACCTCTGGTTCGACCGCCCCGACAACGGCTGGACGGGCGCCGGACTGCCCGCGCCCGCCGGCCCCCGCAACCCCCACAGCCCGGTCTAGAAAGGCCCCGCCATGCCCGAGTACCGCCGCATCCTCCTCGACGGCGCCGCCGTCCAGACCGTGCGCGAGGGCGACGAACTGGTCGCCGGCGACGGCCGCCGCGTCGCGATCGAGGACGCCCACCACCTGCCGCCGGTCGTCCCCTCCAAGGTGATCGCCGTTCACCTCAACCACCGCAGCCGGGTGGACGAGTTCCGGATCGCCCTGCCGGACACCCCCACGTACTTCCACAAGCCGACCTCCGCGCTCAACTCCCACCGGGGCGCGGTCGTCCGCCCCGAGGGCTGCAAGTGGCTCAACTACGAGGGCGAGGTCGCCATCGTCATCGGCCGCACCGCGCGCAACATCGCCCCGGCCGAGGCGGGGGAGTACATCGCCGGCTACACCGTGGCCAACGACTACGGCCTGCACGACTTCCGGGACACCGACGCCGGCTCCATGCTCCGGGTCAAGGGCTCCGACACGCTGTGCCCGCTCGGCCCCGGGCTGGTCACCGACTGGGACTTCCGCGGCAAGCGGCTGCGGACGTACGTCAACGGCGAGGTCGTCCAGGACGGCTCCACCGACGAGATGACCTGGGACATGCACTACCTCGTCGCCGACATCGCCCGCACCATCACCCTGTACCCCGGCGACGTGCTGCTGTCCGGGACCCCGGCCAACTCCCGTCCGGTGCGGCCGGGGGACGTCGTGGAGGTGGAGGTGGAGGGCCTCGGCCGGCTCGCCAACCGCATCGTCACCGGCCCGACCCCGATCCGCGCCGACGTGGGCGCGCAGCCCACCGAGTCGGAGGAGGTGCTGTCCACCGCCCTGGGCGGGGACTGGGAGTTCCGCGGCATCAGGCCCCCGAAGCGCTGACCGGTGCGCCCCGGTAGGGTCGATCACATGAGCGATCCCGTCAAGCCCGCCGTCGAGCGCAGCCCCCGCAAGCGCGTGACGAACTACGGGACGGGACGGACGGCCCTGCTGGACGCCGCGGTGCGCGTGGTGGCCCGGGGCGGTCTGCGCAAGCTCACCTACCGGGCCGTCGCCCAGGAGGCCGGGGTCACCCACGGGCTCGTCGTGCACTACTTCGGCTCGCGGGACGCGCTGATCGAGGAGGCGCTGACCCATGCCATCCGCTCCTCGCTGAGCGTCAGCGCGCTCGGCGTCGGCGCGGGCCCGGCGACGGAGTTCGCCACCGGTCTCGCGGACATGGTGGAGTCCGGCCCCGAGGTGCAGGCATTCCAGTACGAGCTGCTGCTGGAGGCCCGCCGACGGCCCGAGCTGCTGCCGCACCTGCGCGGCCTCTACGAGGAGTACTTCGAGGCCAGCCGCAGCGAGCTGGGCCGGATCCTGCCCGGGCCGGTGAGCCGCGGCATGTCCCGGCTGGTCTTCGCCGCGTTGGAGGGCCTGGTGCTGCACCAGCTGGTGTTCGGCGAGCGGGACGTCACCGAGGAGGCGCTGGTGGAGCTCCGGGGCCTGCTGGCCGGGCTGGCCGAGGAGCCGGACGAGCGCTGACGGGCGCGCGCCGCTGCTGGGCGCTGCCGCCGGGAACGGTCGGGTACGGCCGGATGCCCCGGGTACGGCCGGGTGTCGCCGGGTGCGGCCGGGTGCGCGTGAGGGCCGGGATCTCCCGTCTCCCGACCCCTTGTCAAACGCCTGGACGCGCCCCACGATGAGGCAACTCGTTTGACCTTAAACGACCTCCCCCCCACTCCAAACTGGCAGGTGATCCGTGTGGACAGTCGGACGACGTCCTCCGAACGGACCGAGCGGGACGCCCCCACCGCGACCACGCTCAAACCCAACGCCCTGGGTGTCCTGGGCATCCTCTTCTTCGTCCTGTCCGGCCAGGCCCCGCTGACCGGCATCGCCGGGGCCGCCCCGATCTCCGTCGCCCTCGGCAACGGCTCCGGCACCCCCGCGGCCTACGTGGTGGCCGGGGCGGTGATCCTGCTCTTCTCCGTCGGGTTCATCGCCATGGGCCGGCACGTCGTGGATGCCGGAGCCTTCTACACGTACATCGGCACCGGCCTCGGCCGGGCCGCCGGCGCGGGCAGCGCGGCCGTCGCCCTGTTCGCCTACTGCGTCATCCAGGCGGGCATGTACGGCCTGTACGGCTCGATCGTCAGCGGGCTGGTCGCCGACCACACCCCGCTGCACCTCCCCTGGTGGGTCTACACGCTGGCCACCATGGCCGTGGTGCAGGTCCTCGGCGCCCTGGGCATCGAGATGGGCGCGAAGGTGCTGGCCGCCTTCGTGCTCGCCGAGTTCAGCATCCTGGCGCTCTTCGGCGTCGTCACCCTCGTCAAGGGCGGCGGGCCGGAGGGCCTCGGGGTGGCCGCCGCCTTCTCCCCGTCGGCCGCCCTCCAGGGCGCGCCGGGCGTCGCCGTGATGTTCGCCCTGGCCTCGATGTTCGGCTTCGAGGCCACCGCCATCTACGGCGAGGAGGCGAGGGAACCCAAGAAGACGGTGCCCCGGGCCACCTACCTCTCGGTGGTCGTGGTCACCGGCTTCTTCGCCCTCACCTCCTGGATGCTGATCTCGGCCTACGGCGCCGACAAGGCGCCCGAGGCGGCGCGGAAGGCGCTCGCCGCCGGGGACTCGGCCGGCTTCGTGTTCGCCCCCGTCACCGACCTGTTCGGCGGCTGGCTCGGCGGCGTCCTGCCGGTCCTCCTGGCCACCTCGCTGTTCGCCGGCGTGCTGACCTTCCACAACTCCGCCAGCCGCTACCTGTTCTGCCTCGGCCGGGACCACCAACTGCCCGCCGCTCTCTGCCGGTTGAACCGCCGGCACGCCCCGGCGGCGGCCGGCCGGGTGCAGACCGCGATCGCCGTGCTGCTGGTCGGGCCCTTCGCGGTGGCCGGCAAGGACCCGGTGCTCACCCTGTTCTCCTGGTTCAGCGGGCTCGCCGTCCTGGCGATGATGCTGCTCTACCTGCTGACCTCGGTGTCGGTGGTGGTGTTCTTCCGCCGCCGGCGCCTGGACACCCGGGTGTGGAACACGGTGATCGCCCCCGTGCTGGGCGCGCTCGGCATCGCCGGCGCGATCTGGCTGATCCTGGCCAACTTCACCACCCTGATCGGCGGCGAGGCCGGCACCGCGCTGTGGCTCGTCCTGTCGGTGCCCGTCGTGATGGCGCTTGGCGTCGCCAACCAGCGGATCCGGCACCGGCGTTCGGGCCGGTCGGGCTGACCGGTCCGACCGCGACCGGTCCGTTCAGGGGTGCGCGCCCGGGGAGCGGGGGGGCCCCCCCCCCCCCCCCCCCCGCGGGGGGGGGGGGGCCCCCAAGACCCACGCCACCCCCCCCCCCAGGCGCCCCCCCGCCCAGACCCCCGA